>JAZOTK010000187.1:0-3753 GCA_045657605.1 Clostridia bacterium | reverse complement strand
CATATCCTTTTGTCCTTGATTTTAAAGCATCAAAAAAGTCATAAATAATCTCGTTAAGAGGAAGTTCATAATGCAGAACACTTCTGTTGCTGTCAATATATTTCATATCCTTGTAAACACCACGACGGTCCTGACACAGTTCCATAATATTACCCACATAATCAACGGGCGTTATTATCGAAGCATTTACAAAAGGTTCTTCCATAGACTCTATAGTCGCCGGGTCCGGCATATTTGTCGGGTTGTCCAGCCACAGCTCTTCGCCGTTTGTAAGATTTATTTTATATATAACGCTGGGTGCGGTTGTAACCAGGTCAAGATTATACTCACGTTCAAGTCTTTCCTGAATTATTTCCATATGCAAAAGTCCGAGGAATCCGCATCTGAATCCAAACCCGAGCGCTATTGAAGTTTCTGCCTCAAAAGTCAGGGATGCATCGTTAAGCTGAAGCTTTTCAAGAGCATCTCTAAGATCCGGGTATTTCGCACCGTCAGCAGGATAAATACCGCTGAATACCATCGGTACCGCCTTGCGGTATCCGGCAAGCGGCGTATCTGTCGGTCTGTCACATTCCGTAACCGTATCACCGACTGCCGTATCTCTTACATTTTTAATACTCGCCGCAATATATCCTACCTCACCTGCTGATATACCGTCTTCACAGGACATATGTCCGAACGGTGTCATATATCCGGTTTCAACAACATCAAATACTGCTCCCGTGGCCATCATTTTTATTTTCGTTCCGGGCTTAACCTTACCTTCGATAACCCTGATATAAACTATTACACCTTTATAGCTGTCATAGTAAGAGTCAAAAATCAATGCTTTGAGCGGAGCTTTTTCATCACCCGAAGGTGCCGGTATCTTTGTTACTATCTGTTCTAAAACTTCTTCAATATTAATACCGTTTTTCGCAGAAATCAGCGGTGCTTCATCAGCAGGAATACCTATTTCGTTTTCAATTTCTTCTTTGACAAAATCCGGTCTTGCGCTGGGTAAATCTATTTTATTTATAACCGGAAGAAGCTCCAGGTCATGTTCTACTGCAAGATAAGTATTCGCCAGAGTCTGCGCCTCAATTCCCTGCGCGGCGTCTACAACAAGTACCGCCCCTTCACATGCCGCAAGGCTTCGCGAAACCTCGTAGTTAAAGTCAACATGTCCCGGTGTGTCGATAAGATTAAGAATATATTCTTCTCCGTCACTCGCTTTATAGCTCATTCTGACCGCACGGGCTTTTATGGTGATACCACGTTCTTTTTCTAAATCCATATTATCCAGAAGCTGTTCTTCCATCTCTCGCTGTGTTACCATACCTGTTTTTTCAAGCAACCTGTCAGCAAGGGTTGATTTGCCGTGGTCAATATGTGCAATTATACAGAAATTTCTTATTTTGTCCTTATTATAAGCCATTTTACCAACATAGCCTTTCTGATTTTAAATAAATTTATAGTCATAAATATAATACTCCACATAATATTATATCACACAATAACCATAATGTCAAAATATTTTTTTCAAAATATAAAAAAATTCGGACTGTTACCTTTTTTTGCAACAGTCCGTCTGTTTTATTGTTCCATGTGTTTGCCTAAAAAATTAGCCGCCGTCTGTACTACTCTTAAATCCGAGTCGTTAACCGAATTTTTGTCATCCGCACAGATAACCACGCTTCCTATGGTATCGCCTTCAGAAATAATCGGTACCGCAACCCCTACGTTATATTTATCCTGCCCGTCTGTTACTCTTATGGATTTGGACGAATTTTTAATAGAATAAGGTATCTTATCTTCCATAACCTGTTCAAGCTCGGCGCTTATTCTGCGGTCAAACAATTCTTTCTTAGGCGCACCCGAAACAGCAATTACGGTATCCTTGTCTGTAATACAGACTGCCGCCGAAACGGCTCTTGAAATAGAATCGGCAAAATTAACGGCAAAATCTCCAAGCTCTCCTATAGGCGAATATTTTTTAAAAATAACCTCGCCTTCCCTGTCTGTAAAAATCTCAAGCGGGTCGCCTTCCTTAATACGGAGAGTACGGCGTATTTCCTTAGGAATAACAACTCTGCCGAGGTCATCTATTCTTCTTACAATTCCTGTTGCTTTCATATAATAAATGCTCCTTTTTGCATTGATTTACAGTTGTATTTTATGCAATCAAGGAATTTTTATGTAAGGAAAATGGTGGGAATATATTTTAAGCTTCTTACATAAACAGCAGAGATTAATAAAATTCCCCTATATTCATCGGATAATTTTGGGCAAAACATAAAATTTTTAATTTTTATTAAAATTTCTCTTGCATTTTTAATAAAAAGCTGTTATAATTAATATGTTGTGTAAATGCGCTGTTAGCTCAGCTGGATAGAGTGACTGGCTACGAACCAGTAGGTCAGGGGTTCGAATCCCTTACAGCGCACCAAAAGGCATTATTCCACCGAATAATGCCTTTTAGTTTTTTATCAGACGGAGTGATTATATGGAAGAAAAAAACTGCTCAAACTGTGTGCACGGTAAGAAAATTTTTGCAATGCCCGATGTCCTCTGCCCTTTTTGCGGAATTGTCGCCATGACCGATATATGCGAAAAATATCAGCTGAATATGTTTAACATTTCAAAACGTCGTGACAGAATAAAAAAGAATTATGATGAAGACAGCTTTAAAATATAAAAATCTCCCGCTTCCGAAAACGGAAACGGGAGATTTTTTCTTATTTAGTTTTTGTTTTATATAACCTTATATATACGGGAATTGCCGCTATCGGGAAAAGTGATGCTGTAAGCATACCCAGTTTCATTCCCAGCTGTTCCGGAGTAATTCCAAGCATCATCGCAAAGGTAGCCGCGCCGGATGCTGCGCTTGTAATATCGGTAATAACACCTATAAGCTGCGGTCCTATGGATGCACCCAAATCGCCGCCTGCCGCCATCATTGCATAAAGAAATACCCCGCCGGTTGTAATACGGTCAGATGCCGCAATAAGACAGCCGGGCCAGAGCATTGAAACACAAAATCCGGTAGCCGCGCAGGCTATCAGTCCTAAAAGCGGAATATCTGTAAGTGCCGCAGTAATATAGCACACAGCCGCACCGATAACTCCCATAAGTAAAACACGTTCAATATTTTTCCCTGCTTTAGCATAAATTGTACGTCCCATACCAAGCATTACGGAAAATACGGCAACGCCGAAAATATCGCCCCATACCTTTGGAATACCAAGGGCTTTTTCAATATATCCCGAACACCATTGTGCCATTGTACATTCAGAGGCACCGCCGAGGAAAATAGCAGCCACACAAAGGAGCAGAGTTTTGTTTTTCAAAAGCCCCAACGCTCCTGAAACCTTTTCGGGAGTCTCCATTTCAGGTATTTTTGCTCCGGCAAAAAGAAAAACAGATATGCCCGGCACAAGAGTCAAAATAAGTGCCAGCCATTGCCATTTTTCATAGCCGAAGGCAAGCAGAAACAGTGTGCCGAATATAACCACTGCAACAACGCCCCAGGCATAAATAGAGTGCAGCCTGCTCATCTCCCTGTCGGGATTTTCCGATGGTATTGCCGCAATAACAGGGCTTATCAGCACCTCACCGAGTCCTGTTGCCGCTGAGAATATTATCGTGCCTATAACGAGTCCGGCATAAACCGACTGTGGGAAAACAAAAGGCCACAGGGCATATATCAGATAACCTATAACTGCTATTACAGGCATACTTTTTACCGTTTTTGATATATCAAATTTATGCGAA
>JAZOTK010000186.1:0-5478 GCA_045657605.1 Clostridia bacterium | reverse complement strand
CGAAATGCCTGAACATAAGCATCGTACATATTGTCGTAGGATTTATCAAGCCCTGCTGTATCACGGTCAAAGCTGTAAGCGTCTTTCATTATAAATTCACGGCTTCTCATAACACCGAATCTGGGACGGCGTTCATCACGGTATTTGGTCTGAATCTGATAAAGAGTAACAGGCAGACCTCTGTAAGAATGAACTTCGTTTTTAACCATTTCGGTAAAAACTTCTTCGTGAGTCGGACCGAGACAGAAATCACGGTCGTTTCTGTCTTTCATACGGAACATTTCTGGACCGAAACGCTCCCATCTGCCGGAAGCCATATAGGTTTCAGCAGGCAGTACAGCAGGCATCAGAACTTCCTGTGCGCCGTGAGAGTCCATAGCTTCTCTTATAACATTTTCGACATTTTTAAGAACCTTAAGTCCCATAGGCAGATAAGAATAAACACCTGCCGCAACTTTTCTCATCATACCTGCACGAAGCATAAGCTGATGACTTTTTATTTCCGCTTCAGCCGGAACCTCTCTTAAGGTAGGCATAAGCATTTTTGACATTTTCATTTTAACATCTTTCCTTTCGGTCGTATAATCTACATTCCACAGGGAATCTGCGGAACTATAATGTTTCCAGAATGCAAACCGCATAAGCGGAAATTCCTTCTCCCCTGCCTTCAAACCCGAGCTTTTCGGTAGTAGTGGCTTTAACATTAATGTTTTCGGAAGAAATTCCGGCAGCTGTTGCTATATTTGATTTCATCGCACAAATATAAGGGGAAACCTTTGGTTTTTGTGCAATAATAATACTGTCAATGTTTCCTATTTTATATCCGTTTTCTTTAAGAAGTTCCGCTACATGGGTAAGAAGTTTCAGGCTGTCAGCACCTTTGTATTTGGGGTCTGTATCAGGGAAATTAACCCCTATATCGGGAAGACCGGCGGCACCTAAAAGAGCATCCATTATGGCGTGAACCAAAACATCGGCGTCCGAATGGCCATCAAGCCCGAGTTCGTATTCTATATTAACTCCGCCTAAGATAAGCCGGCGATCCGGCACAAGACGGTGAACATCATATCCGTTTCCGATTCTCATGATAAAGCCTCCATTATTGACCCGGCAATCTGCAGATCTATAGGACTGGTAATTTTAATGTTACGGCTGTCGCCGACAACCATTTTTACATTACAACCCATAGCCATAGCAAGTCCGCACAGATCGGTGTATTTTTCTGTATTATCCTTAGCTTTGATAAAAATATTCTTAAGTATGCCGATTTTAAATGTCTGCGGGGTCTGTACGTTGTACAGCGTATCTCTTACCGGAACAGACGTAAGGCTGGTTCCGTCAATAGATACCGCCATAGTATCAACGGCATTTATAAAAGTACCGCAACAACCGTATTTTTTTGCATAGCTAATATTTTCGGATATGATTCTGTCATCTGCAAAGGGTCTGACGCCGTCGTGTGTCAGAATTATATCCTCATCGCAAGCACTAAGAGAGATTTCGGATAAAAGAGCGAGTATACTTTCCATTCTTGTGTTTCCGCCGGCAATAATGCTTATATCGGGCGATGCGCCAATGTATTTTTTTACAAGATCATAAAGATATGACACATAATCCCGATGACAAGCGACTATAATTTTATCACAATGATTAATAAACCTGCGGATTGTATGTATAATTATCGGTTCGTCATTTATATGTATAAACTGTTTGGGGAGCTCCTGCCCCATTCTGCTTCCGGTTCCACCGGCTACGATTCCGGCATATATCATATAATCACGCTTCCTTTTCCAAAAGACGGTCGATAATATTTTCCAGTATCCCCTCTATCTCTGCTTGCGTTGTAGCCTTTGAGAGAACAAGTTCGCTTATAAGAATCTGCTTTGCGGCACTGAGCATTTTTCTTTCTCCGGACGATAACCCTTTTGATTTATCGCGGTACATCAATGTTTTCACAACCTGTGCCACTTCGTAAATATCACCGCTTTTTATCCTGAGTACATTTTCGCGGTAGCGTTTATTCCAGTTGTTATTTATCTCTTCGGTATAATCGGCAAAATATCCGATTACCTTATCTGCTTCTTCGGGTGATATAAGCTGCCGTATGCTTTCGGCGGAAATGCCGCTTATAGGAAACATAACTTTCATATCGTCATATGCCATACGCAGAATGTAGTAGCTGCCTATCTCTCCCAATACCTCGCGCTCCTCGATTGATTCTATAATTCCTGCGCCGTGCATAGGATACACTATTTTGTCCCCTATGTTATACATGCAATAACCCCCAATAACTTTATATTATCATATAATTATATTATACTACAACAACATTCAATTGTCAAATGAAAATTGCAAAGTAATTGTAATATATTCCATAAATTTTTTAAAAAATATGTTGACAATAATCGCTTTTTGTGATATAATGTCAGAGGGAAAAGAAAAATATAAAATTTTGAGATAAAATGGGAGGGAGGAGAACGATGAACAGAATAAAGTTAATGAGAAAAGAAAAAGGAATTACGCAGGGAGAACTTGCTGCAAAACTTGGTGTAGCACAAAATACGGTGTCAAACTGGGAAAACGGAATCAGAAACCCGGATCCGGAAAGCCTTAAAAAACTGGCGAACGTACTTGAGTGTTCAGTAGATTTTCTGCTGGAGAACGAATCCGCCGGCGGACGGGGAAAAAGAGGTAAGAAAATACCTGTGCTCGGATATGTAAAAGCAGGAATTCCTATTGACAGAATAGAAGAAATAGTTGATTATGAGGAAATTTCCGAGGAAATGGCTTCCGGAGGAGAGTTTTTCGGTCTGAAGGTAAGGGGCGACAGTATGGAGCCGAAAATAAGCGAAGGTGACGTAGTAATTATAAGAAAGCAGGCGGATGTTCTGTCGGGAGAAATAGCGATTGTCTGTGTAAACGGTGATGAGGTTGCAATAAAAAAATTCCTTAAACACGAAAATGGTGTAAGCCTCGTATCCTTTAATCATGCATATCCTCCGATGTTTTACACAAAAGAAGAAGTTATATCCAAACCGGTAAGGGTGTTGGGTAAGGTAGTAGAGCTGAGAGCTAAATTTTAGGAGGAAGTATGAATATACAGATTTTCGGGAAATCCAAATGCTTTGATACGAAAAAAGCAGAAAGATTTTTTAAGGAACGAAGAATAAAATATCAGCTTATTGATTTGCCGAAATACGGAATGAGCAAAGGTGAACTGGGTTCGGTAAAAACCGCTGTGGGCGATATTATGGAGCTGGTAGATGAAAAAAATAAAGACAGTGTTATAATAAAATATCTTGCAGGAGATGAAGCGAAGGAAGAAAAGCTTCTTGAAAATCCGAAATTTTTTAAGACACCTATAGTAAGAAACGGTAAGAAAGCAACGGTAGGTTATTGTCCTGAAATATGGGAAACCTGGGAATAAAGAAAGGATGAATGAAATGTTACACGAAAAAATAGACATCTGGCAGGGGCTTGAATATACAAGTAAAAAAGAGGGATTCAGACCTGTCCTTGAAACATATATACTGGACGGAAAAGAGTCCAGAGGTGCAGTTGTTATCTGCCCCGGAGGGGGTTACGGGGAACTTTCTGACAGAGAAGCAGAGCCGATAGCAATACGTTTTCTGGAAGCGGGATACCATGCGTTTGTACTTTATTACAGCACAGCACCGAACAGACAGCCACAACAACTTAAAGACGCTACCCGTGCTATGTGTATTATCAGAGATAATGCAGAAAAATGGGGTGTAAACAAAGATAAAATCGCCATTATAGGATTTTCGGCAGGAGGACATCTGGCAGGCTCGCTGGGAACACTCTGGAACAGACCGTATCTCCTTGATGTTCCGGGAATGGAACCCGGCAAAAATAAACCTAACGCCCTTATTTTGTCATATCCCGTAATAACAAGCGGCGAATTTACACACAGAGAAACTTTCATTAATCTTCTGGGCGAAGATGCAGCGCCGGAGCTTTTTGAGGAATATTCACTTGAAAAACAGGTAAGTGACGATACCCCGCCGACATTTTTGTGGCATACCTTTGCCGATGAAGCGGTACCTGTAGAAAACAGCCTTCTTTTTGCAAATGCACTAAGAAAAAATAATATACCCTTTGAAATGCACATATATCCCCGGGGCCGTCACGGACTTGCAACCGGCGACAAAGAAACCTGCAGCGAAGACTGGTTTATCCCGAACGTATCAGCATGGGTAAAAGCCTGCACAAACTGGCTTGAAACAGCAATGGGAGAACTTGAATATTATAAATGGTAGGATATTATAAAAGCTAAGAAAAAAGCACGTCTTAAAATCAGGGCGTGCTTTTGATTTAGCCGGGAACTTTTATCAAAAAAATTAATAATTTCCAAACAAATAAAAAAAATATTGACATATTTAAAATATTGTTGTATAATTATATTAGTAAATATAAAAGCTATGATTGAGAGAAGTACCCCGGAGGGTTGGTTAAGCGAGTGCGGGACGGTGTGAGCCGCGTATCGGATGTCGGGTGAATAACACTCAGGAGCTGCAAACTGAAAGGTTTCCGAGTAGGGGCGTCGTTATGCCGTGCGTTAAGCGGTGGGGCTTTGATAGAAGTCTTGAGGGATTAAGCGTTGGCTTAATAAGATAGGTGGTACCGCGGGCTGCACAGACTCGTCCTATTGATTATGGGAGAGTTCTGTGTTTTTTTATTATTTTTGAAAGGGTGCTGAAAATGAAACATACGGATATCAGAGAAATATTTGAAAACAGAGAATTATTAAATAAGGAGGTTACTGTCTGCGGTTGGGTAAGAACCTCGAGAGATTCAAAGAATATGGCGTTTTTAGAGCTTAATGACGGTACAAGCCTTAAGCATCTGCAGATAGTAATTGATAAAAACACATATACGCCTGAGGATGAGGCTATGAAACTGGGAGCCGCTCTTAAAATAGTAGGAACTGTAGTGGAAGCAAGACAGGACAGTGTTGAGGTTAATGCGGAAAGTATTGAAATTTTAGGTAAATGTCCGCAGGATTATCCCCTGCAGAAAAAAAGACATACTCTTGAGTTTATGCGTACAATGCCACATCTGCGTACCCGTACAAACACTTTTAATGCGGTGCTTCGTGTGCGTTCTGTAATGGCACAGGCTATACACGATTATTTCCAGAGCAGAGGTTATGTATATGTTCACACTCCGCTTATTACAGGCAGTGACTGTGAAGGTGCGGGCGAAATGTTCAAGGTAACAACCATAGGTTATTCGCAGGAATATAAAAACGAACAGGATTATTATGAAGCGGATTTCTTCGGCAAACGTGCCGGACTGAGTGTTTCCGGACAGCTCGAAGGTGAAGTAGCCGCAATGGCAATGGGTAAAATATATACATTCGGTCCCAGCTTCAGAGCTGAAAACAGCAACACACCCAGACACGTTGCTGAATTCTGGCATGTAGAACCGGAAGTAGCATTTGCAGAGCTTCCCGAT
>JAZOTK010000185.1:0-3099 GCA_045657605.1 Clostridia bacterium | reverse complement strand
AATGTGTCCGACAGCCCGTTTGATACCGTAAATCCGCAAAATTACGGATTTCTTTATGAAAAAGAGTTCTGCACTATTGACGATGCGGCGGCAGAAAAAATGAAACAGATAATAGATGCGGCAAGAGCTGATACAAATTCTGTCGGCGGTAGTATTGAATGTATGATATGCGGCGCAGGAGCTGGTATAGGCGACCCGATTTTCCATTCGGTTGAAAGTGTTATTTCCTCGCTGATGTTTTCTGTCCCTGCTGTTAAAGCCGTTGCGTTCGGCGCAGGAGTCCGTGTCAGCGGTATGTACGGCGATGAGTGCAACGACAGCTATTATTATGACGGCGACACCGTCAAATGCCGCAGTAACAACAACGGCGGTATTACAGGCGGTATTACAAACGGTATGCCCATCTGCTTCACCGCTTCCATAAAGCCCACACCTACCATTTCAAAGCCTCAGAAAACGATAGATGTTTCTACTAAAACCGAAACTGAGCTTGTATCGGGTGGCAGACACGACCCCTGCATTGTACCACGCGCCGTTGTGGTAGCCGAAAGTGTTGCCGCTATCGGAATACTCGAATGTATGGGAGGTTGCAAAAACCTATGAATTTAGAAGAAACACGAAAAGAAATAAATGAGCTGAACAAACAGCTGCTTGAGCTTTTTCAGAGAAGAATGGACTGCTCGCAGGCGGTTGCCGAATATAAAAAATCTGTCGGTATGCCCGTATATGACGGAGCCCGCGAACAGCTTATACTTGATTTTGCAAAAGATATGGCAGAAGATAAATACAAACCCTATGCCGTAGATTTTTTCAGCAACATAATGGCAATCAGCCGTGATTATCAGACCGAGCTTTTATGCGACAAATCCGCCGCACCGTGTCCGGTATTCGCAGAGGATATAGACCCGTCACTAATTGTATATCAGGGCACAGACGGCTCTTATTCCTCCGAGGTTGTTTCTCAGTGTTTTGCCGGGAAACCGAGTGTTGCGGTTAAAACTTTTGAAGATGTTTTCAAAAAGCTTCTTGAAACAAAGGGAGCGTTCGGGGTACTGCCGATAGAAAATTCTTCTACCGGTGCAATCACCGATATATATACCCTTATGACAAAATATAAGTTTTATATTACCGCTGAAAAGATAATTAAAATCGACCATAACCTTCTCGGACTGCCGTCTGCAAAAATAAGCGAGGTGGAAGAAATTTATTCTCATCCCCAGGCTTTTATGCAATGCAGTGATTATCTTTCCACCTTAGGCGATATAAAACAGATTCCCCATTATAATACGGCTATAAGTGCAAAGAAAATAGCAGAAAGCGGTGACAGAAGACTTGCGGCAATAGGAAGTGCCGCCGCCGCAAAGCTCTACGGTCTTAAAATCCTTAAAGGTCCGATAAACAATAACAATCATAATTTCACCCGCTTTGTCATTATCTCTCCCGAGATGATTATACCGAAAAACGCTTCTAAAGTAAGCGTTATGTTTGTAACCCACCACGAAAGCGGAGCTCTTATGCGCTGTCTTCGTGCCTTTGCAAAAAAGGAGCTTAACCTCATAAGACTCGAATCCCGCCCTCACCCCGATAAGGAATGGCAATATATGTTCTTTGCAGATTTTGAAGGTGATTTCAATAAATCAGATATAGCAGACATTATCCCCTATATCGAAAAAGAAACTCTCTATCTGCAGTTTATGGGAAATTATAAAACCCTTGATTAAAGCAAACCCTCTCAGGCATAAACGCCTGAGAGGGTTCTTTTTTTGGAAACATAAATTTATTTGTTTATTTCGTCTATAATTTTTACGATTTTTTCAGCCTTTGCATCGTCTATATAGCCCGCTTCTATATTAAAGCTTAAAGTATCTCCGCCGGCAAGGAGTTTTATCTGACCGTTACGTTTTGCATGCATATAGCCGAGATGCTCTGCCGTTGCGGGAAGTACCATACCCATCGACTGTTCACTCTCTGTTCTGGAAATCCAGCGGATAGCTTCGGGAAGCACATCAACCGGGTGGCTTACATAGCACGCACCTTCACCCTTTTTATATTGCAGACTGTAGGCTATGCCGTTTTCATCGCCTTTATATTTTAATCCGAGACAGATTTCGGGGTCATATACCTGACCTGCCGCGCCTACCTCATCGTGCACTGCGGGATTTTTTTCTATTTCGTCAAAATATGCCGCAAGGGAAGGTGATGCCTCTGCCGGTCTGTATAATTTTATATTATCTTTAGGCGCGCTGTAGATAAGCTTTGCACCGTCCATAGGAATAAAATTAATATGGCAAAGATACATATATTCCATCGGTGTATGACGCTGATTTTCAATATCTATACTGATTTTAAGTACAGTATCGTTTTCATAGAGTCTGCATTCCGGTCTGAACTGATATTTTCTTACAAAAGCTTTATCATAATCAAGAGTTCCGCCTACTGCGATATATTTTCCGTTTTCATCTTCACCGCAGATTATATGAGCTTTTTTATATTCGATATTCGGTATTTCGCCATGCTGGAGATGATTGTCATCCGCCTGTGGCACTCCGAAAGCCGCAACTCCGCAATGATATAAAAATCCGCCGTATGTGTCAAGATATATATCTGTCGGAACAGGTTCTTTTATTGTAGTCTGCATTGAAAGGTCTTTGCCGCAGAAATGCAGTTTCCATATCTGCTGTCCCTGGAACGGCAGGATAATGAAATAACCTTTTTCGTTCTCAACCTTAAGTGCTTCCACCCCTGTTGAATAACGGAACGCCGTAACCTTCATATTACCATAGCTTCCAAATTCCTGTTCTTTTTCGCCGAAAAATCCTTTTTGAAGATTGATTCTCATATTTTCAACTCCTTAACTTAAAACGCGGTGCTGAAATACAGCACCGCATTTTAATTTGCTGTATTCAGTTTTAAACGATTTTCTTCTCTAAATATTCAAGAGAAAGTTTTACCATTTCATCACCGATTTCTGTGCTTGCTTCAGCGGCACTCTTTGTAAACCAGTGGTCGATATCGCCGAGTCTTTCAAGCTTAACAGCCTCGGGATAAAGTGACATAAGGATAGAACATTCATATTTGCCGGCGTGGTCATAGCCTGTA
>JAZOTK010000184.1:0-7568 GCA_045657605.1 Clostridia bacterium | reverse complement strand
TTAGGTTCTTTTCTTATATCAAAAACAATTTTAGCAATATCCGTTTTTTCAATTACAAGATTTATATCATTATCAGCACAAAGCTTTTTTAAAGGCTCATAATCCTCCTCGTATCCGAGAGAAAGAGAAATTGCCGTAAGCTCAAATTTTTTGGGATAAAATCGTTGCAGATTTTTTAACGCCAGCATAAGAGTAATGCTGTCTTTGCCGCCGGAAACCCCTACAGCTATACGGTCACCTTCGTTTATCATATTGTAATCGTCAACGGCGCGGCGGGTATAACTTAAAATTTTACGCATTATATTTCTTCCTTTTCGTGAGTATTAAAAAATGGGAGTACGCAAAAAACGCACTCCCATTCTTACATTAATCCCACTTTTTAGTATTTACAAGATTAAATTCATCCGTTATTTCGGTGGAAGGCTTTTTATCCAGCAAGCTTACAACAACGATAAGCACAAGAGAGATGAAGAAGCCGGGGATAATTTCATATAAATCCCAGAGACCGCCTGTAAGGGACGGGAACTGGAGTAAACCGGGGATGTTGAACAGACCGGTAGATTTATAAGCCCAGAACAGGGATATAACTGCACCGGAAACTATACCGGTAACTGCACCCTTAAGAGTTGTTCTCTTCCAGTAAAGAGCAAGCAGTATTATAGGACCGAATGCAGAACCGAAACCTGCCCACGCCTTTGATACAAGCTCAAATACACCGCTGTTAGCATCTGTAGCTATGATAATAGCTAAAATACTTACAACAAGAACAGCAATTCTGCCTGACCACATTTCCTGTTTTTCGCTCATATTAGGTTTAAGCTTTCTGTGAATATCGCTTGAGAAAGCAGATGATGCTACAAGAAGCATTGAATCAGCTGTGCTCATAACAGCCGCAAGAATTGCGGAGAGGAGTACACCTACAATAACTGTGGGGAAGTACTGGTTACACATTGCCATAAATATTTTTTCCTGGTTGTTACCGTCAGCAAGTCCGGGAACGCCGTATTTACCTACGATACCTACAAGAATTGCCGCCGCAAGGGAGATAAGCACCCATACCATAGCAATTATAGTTGCAGGACGAACTTCTTTAGGACTTCTGATACCCATAAATCTTACGAGAATATGAGGCATACCAAAGTAACCGAGACCCCAGGCGATAGAGGATACAACACCCATAACGCCGATAGATTCTATGCTTGTGATAGATTTAAGTTCATTTACAAGCTCAGCAGAATCTGCGGGAGAAATTTTTGTCATTGCAAAAGCAGGAACTACAATAAGTGCAAAGAACATAAGTATTCCCTGTACAAAGTCTGTCCAGCAAACTGCCAGAAATCCGCCGAGGAATGTATAAGCAATGATTACTATAGCGCCGATGAAAAGTGCCTGTATGTAAGTCAGTCCGTAGTTTCCGAATACAACCGTAAACAGAGTAGCACCTGCACTGAACTGTGCTGCGGTATATACGATAAAGAATATAAGCAGAATAACCGCCGAAATCATACGGAGCATACCGCTTTTATCTTTAAATCTGTTTTCAAAGAAGTCGGGGAGTGTGATTGAATCTCCTGAAACTTCGGTGTATTTTCTGAGTCTTTTTGCAACAAAAAGCCAGTTCATAAGAGTACCGACAGCAAGACCGAGAGCTGTCCAGAAAGCTTCACTTGAGCCTGCAAGACCAAGATAAGCAAGACCGGGAAGACCCATAAGAAGCCAGCCGCTCATATCCGATGCCTGAGCGCTCATTGCCGCTACCCAGGGATTAAGCTGTCTGCCGCCGAGAACGAAGTCGGAAAGACTTTTGGATTTGTTAAACTGCATTGCTCCCATTATCAGCATTATTGCACCATAAATTAAAAATATCGCTGCAACGCCGATGGGATTTTTTACTGTAAGCGCGTTGTTTATCATTATTAAAACCCTTTCTGCCCGAAAAAAGTGATGAACCATCGTATTCTCCGTAACGGGCACACGAAGAAAATAACATATACTACTATTCTACCATAAAATGCTATAATTTGCAAGTGTTTTTTTTATAAATTGCAAATTAATTATAATCGTGGCCGTTTCCGAGCATATCACGGAACAGACCGTCTGTCTCGGAAAGCTCATTATACGTACCTTCCTGAACGATTTCACCTTTACTGAATACGAAAATTTTATCAACATTTTTTATGGTAGTAAGACGGTGTGCCACGATAATAACCGTATGTGAGGTCATAAGCTCGTTTATTGCATTTTGAATATGACGCTCTGAAACATTATCAAGAGCAGATGTAGCCTCGTCAAAGATAAGTATATCGGGTTTGCCGAGAACGGCACGGGCGATTGCTATTCTTTGTTTCTGCCCGCCGGACAGACCGTAACCGCCGTCTCCCACAATAGTATTCCAGCCTTCGGGAAGCTCATTGACAAATTCATGAACTCTTGCCATTTCCATAGCTTTTATTATCTCCGGCATAGAAGCATCGGGACGTGCCATACGTATGTTATCCATAATACTCATCTGGAATATAAAGGGATCCTGGGGAACAATACCTATACTGCTTCTCAGGTCGCGGAGACTGTAATTTTTAATGTTACATCCGTGAAGGAGAAGCTCGCCTTCATCAATTTCGTAAAGTCGCATGATAAGCTTTATAATCGTACTTTTACCGCTGCCGCTTGAGCCAACAAGGCCAAAGCTTTTGTTATATTCCATCTTGCAACTGAAATTATCAAAAATCTTGCGGTTATCATATCCGAAGGTTATATTTTTAAATTCAATGCAAGGCAAATTTTTGGCAGTAGCACGTGTTTTCTCAATTTCGAGATTATGTACACGCTCAGTTTCCGGAGTACTGCTGGCTTCGTTTAAAATCGCAGTAATGCGGCTTAGACTTGCTTCGGCATTTGACCGTACAAGATTTATATTGAACCAGGTAGTAAAGGTTGACATAATTATACCCATACTGCTTACAAATGCACTAAGCTCACCTATCTGCAAGCCCCTGTAAATACAGGAATAACCGCCGATGAGGTATACGAGTGCAATTCCGATATTCTGAACAAACTCAGGTTTTGCACATTCAATCCATTGCATAAATGAAAGGCGGATACCTTTATTTTTTAATTCCTGCAGATAATTTTCAAAGGTGTGATGAATTTTATCTTCAACGGCGTATAGTTTAATGGCATCGCTGCCGTGAATAACATCGTTAATATATTTGCTCGCTTCAGATTCACTTTTAAGGAGGTCCCTGGAAAGTCTGAGGATTTTGTTTCTTGATGCCATATTTATAGCAACAGTCGAAAGAAGAATAAGAAGTGTCACAATGGTAAGAAGCCAGTCATAGGTCAAAAGTGCACCGACCGATATGGCAAGAGCAACAATCTGGTAAGGTATATTTAAAGTGAATTGCTGGAGAAAGGTTTTAAGATTTGCCATAGGAGAGCCCATTATGTAGTTAAAAAGCTCGCCCGAAGAGGTAGTATCATAAAATCGCATACAAAGGTTTTGTATATGACTGAAAAATTTTGAACGAATATTGAACAAGAAACCTTCAAGTCCTTTAAGAGTATTTTTATATCCGATGCCCCAGAACAAAAGACGAACTCCGTGTAATCCTGCATAAAGAAAACAGAAAAAAGCAACCGTATAAAGCTTTTCGGCAGAATTAAGAGCCGCATTTGCGATACCGTCATCAATAATATACTTAACGAGGATAGTCTGAAAAGCAACAATAACACCCGTAATAAGTGAAAAAATGGCTGTTATAATAAGATTTTTCCTGTACTCTCCGACAAAACTGAAAATGGTTCTCCAAAAGTTTGTATTCTTAGGTTTACTGCTGTTCATAAATACCAAATCCCCCAAAACGCTTAATTCTGCGATTAGTGTACCACATATTTTATTCAATGTCAAGAGATTTTTTGAAAAATTTCAGATAAAAAAAGAACGGAAAGTGGATTGATTTTTAACAGAATTTAGTGTAGAATATAAATGAGGTGAAAATAATGGATTTAACAAAAAACGGGGATTTAATCAGAAAGTTAAGAAAAGCAAAAGGGATGACACAGAAACAGGTAGCAGAAATGCTTGGAATATTGCCGAAAACCGTGTCAAAATGGGAAACGGGTAAAGGATTTCCCGATGTTTCGGTAATAGGCGAGCTTGCAAAAATTCTCGGTGTCAGCACCGATTCGGTTCTGTCAGGTGAAATGAAAGCAAATAAGACGGATTCGGGAAACATGAAAAAAGTTAAATTTTATATGTGCAGTGAATGTGGTAATATAAGTATGCAGACGGGCAACGGGGTAGTATTATGTTGTGGCAGACAGCTTATGCCGTATCAGCCTGAAAAAGGAGACAGCGACCATAAAATTAATGTAGAAACTCTTGATGGAGATTTTTATATTACTTTTCCGCACGAAATGACAAAAGAGCACTATCTGAAATTTTTTGCATACGTAAGATGGGACGGGATATATATAAAGAGACTCTATCCGGAACAAAACGGCGAGGTAAGATTTCCTGCGCAACGTGGCGGAATATTATATTATTGCTGTAGCCGTGACGGGTTATTTGAACAAAAAATATAAAAAAATCTCCGGAAAAACAAATCCGGAGATTTTATTTTTTACCGGAAAAACCGGTTCTTATCTTTAAATAAATTTTTGACATAAGGGGCCTTGCTTTTATGCTTATACACCATATAAAGACTAAAAATCTGTATATGAGATTTGATGTGTCGATATATTTGCCGTTGCGGTAAAACCCGATAACAGTAGCCATTACCTGATCGGGGCGTATAGGATATTCCGCTACGTGCTGATTGTCACCGCAAAGTGCAAACCCGCCTTTTTTTATTCCGATTATCCGATGAAGTACGTATGTGCCGTTATCACGAAGATAAAAAATTACATCGTGATTTTTGATTTTTTCGGTTTTCTTCAGCACAACGCTGTCGCGTCCGGGCCAGAATGTGGGAACCATACTGCCACCGGTTACCGTCAGACGGAAGCTGCCCCCGTTTTCGATACATTCGCGCATAAGAGGAGCAAGCTCATCCATACTAACCTTTGTATTATCCATTTTCTATAATACCCTTTGCATCAAGTGTAGCTATAAACTCTTTAATATCGGCTTCGGCATCTTCGCGGCTGATACCGGTATATTCGGCAAGCATAGCCTCTGTAAGTGAGGCAATATCTGTTTCGCTCTGCATTTTCTCCCATAAAAATGCACCGGTTTCATTTAAAGTTATCATACCGTTAAAATCCATCATTTCAGCACCGGTAGGAACAACAATACTGCTTCCTGCAATGCTTCTGAGAACAAAAGTATCTTTAATTTTCATATCAATCTTCTCCTTACAGTACGGTATCTTTTACCAGATCAACGGCCTCTTTTGAAATATTACAGCCGAGGAGATAAACAGGTACCGAGGTAATTATTTTTTCAATATTATTAAGTGTAATTTCAAACAACTCATTATAAGCAGGACGAGTAACCTCGTTCATAAGTCTGAACACAGCCTCGTCAACGCTGAGCCTGCGGATAGTATTTTCCGGTTTTTGCTGAAGCATTACAATAGCTTTCAGCGGGGCGGAAATATTAGTATTAATATCTGTTTTACCACTCCAGGGAGTTCCGCATACCTTAATTCCGTCGGGCATAAAACGCAGTGCCGGAGAATCATCGTTAATAACGGTAACATAATCGCTGTAATATTTTTTCCAAAGTCCCGAATGGGTTGATTTGCCCGTTCCGGACGGGGCGGAAAACATAAGACCGTTTCCTTTATATGATATACAGGACGAATGTAGTACCATTCCGTTATTTTTAAGAATAAAATATCTGAACAGCTCGCCCATCATATTAAAGCTGCGCAGAGAAAGAGCAGGACCTCCGAGCTTTTCAATATCAACAAGCTGAGCTTTTCCTGTTTTCGTATCAGCACTTATATCAATCGCCGCAGAATAAATATCGGGTTCCTGCAGAATATCGTATATCTGATATGCCTCATCGCTTCTGAAATATTTTCGGTATACCATATTTGTAGATATGTATTTCCCGTCGGGAGGAATAATTTTATCCGTCTCGCTGTAGGTAACAGTAATATCAGCAGGAGAGGGACCGGTTACATATTCTGCAGTCCGACTGCGGAAATAGTCATAGTCAAATCCGTCAAGCGCAAGGGTAAGCCCTGCAATATTCAAATAATTCATAATTACACTCCGAAAAAATATTATATAATTATTTTAACATATATATATAAGGTTTGTCAATGAATAATTTAAAAAATGACAAAATAAATTTTAGCTATTTATTGACACCAACCGGGGAATAAGAAAATCCGCCGTTTCGGCGGATTTATCTTGATTATTCTGTAACGGTATATCCTTCTTCTTCTACTATAGCTTTAAGCGTATCAAAAGATACGTTTTTTTCAAGCTTTATTACCGCAGAATTTTCGGTGTGGCTTACAATAGCCTGAGCAACACCGTCTACGGCTTCAAGACATTTTTTCACACGTGCTTCGCAGTGACCGCACATCATACCTTCGATTTTCATTGTAATTTCCATAACTTTTTTCTCCTTACTGTGTTTAATTTTTTTATCTTTTGAGCTGTTTCGTATATCTTTGAAATTAAGCCTCAGTGCATTTGATACTACACAAAAACTCGATAAACTCATTGCCGCGGCACCGAACATGGGACTCAGCCCCAGTCCGAAAACGGGAATCCATACGCCTGCCGCAAGAGGAATACCTATAATATTGTAAATAAACGCCCAGAACAGGTTTTCGCGTATGTTTTTAAGTGTGGCACGGCTGAGTCTGATTGCCGCCGGCACATCAGAAAGACGGCTTTTCATCAGCACAATATCAGCCGCGTCAATAGCTACATCGGTTCCTGCACCGATAGCAATACCCGTATCGGCAATTGTAAGTGCAGGAGCATCATTTATTCCGTCACCGACCATAGCGGTTTTTCCGCGTTTTTTAAGAGCCCTTATAACATTTTCCTTGCCGTCCGGAAGAACTTCCGAAATTACCTCATTGGCTCCGGTTTGCTGTTTTACGGCATTTGCACTGCGCTCATTATCTCCCGTCAGCATAACAACATACATTCCCATATTCTGTAGCTCTTTTATAGCCGCAGGGCTGTCATCTTTAATTTTATCGGCAACTGCAATAATTCCGCACAGTTTGCCATTTTCAGCGAAAAACAGAGGCGTGTTTCCCTGCGATGCAAGCTTCTCAAAATCCGAGGTTTCGTTTTCTGTAACCTTTTCGGAAATAAATTTAAAGCTACCGCCGAATACCTGTTTTCCGTCTATAACGGCAGAAATACCATTCCCGGGATAGGAAACGAAATTTTCGCTCTCCGGTGCGACAACATTTTCAGATTCAGCTTTTTCGACAATAGCGCGGGCAAGTGGGTGTTCGCTTTTGATTTCAAGACCATAGGCGAGGGATAAAAGCTGTTTTTCGGTAAACCCGTTTTTGGGAATTATATCGGTAACCACCGGTTTTCCTTCGGTAATAGTTCCTGTTTTATCAAGTGCAATAATACGGGTT
>JAZOTK010000183.1:0-19378 GCA_045657605.1 Clostridia bacterium | reverse complement strand
ACCTTGAAACCGGACGGAAAATAGCCACTCTTTCGCCGTCAACCGTAAGAATTTATCCTACAATGGTACTCGGCGGAACAAGGCTTGAAGAGCTATACCGCAAAGGTCTTTATACACCACCGTCACTTGACGAAACAGTCGAGCTTTGCAGCCTGCTGTATGAGCTTTTCACAGAAAAAAACATACGTGTAATACGTATGGGACTTCAGGCGACAGATACAATCTGCGAAAAAGGCGAAATAATCGCCGGCGCCTACCACAGCGCTTTCGGCGAGCTGGTACATTCCAGAATTCAGCGTAGATTTCTGGAAGATATGGCAAAAAAATGCACCACAGATTTTCTCGAAATTAAAGTCCCTGAAAATATGGTTTCAAAAACCGTAGGCAATAAAAAAGAAAATCTGAAATATATAGAAGAAAAATACGGAATTAAAGTAAAAGTAAAAGGAATTTAAGCCGGGGCGGGCTTAAATTCCTTTTTCTTATTCCCTTCTGCAGCCGAGTATGTGCAGGCATCTTTTTCTGCCGTAGCGGTAGCTTTCCAGCGGGCGGTTGTAGGAATCTGTGCTGTGGGAGGCTATATAGATGTTTCCTCTGTTTATCCTTGTTACTATAAGTGTATGATAAAAAATACCGTCTACTCTGCCGAGCTGGATTACGTCGCCTATCTCCAGTCCGTTTATATCGGTTTCTTCGGCAAAGGGTCCTGCTCCTTTGTTTGATGCAAAAAAATCATAGAAAAATTCTACGCCCGTCCACGAGGGTGTGCGGTTGTTTGCTGTTATGTAATACCATCCGAATGTGGGGGTATAGTTCATTACGCCGCAGCCTGCATATATGCATTGCGACACAAAATTTGTGCAGTCACCGCCGATGCCTTCAAAATTATAATATGCCGGGTTTCTTTTTTTTGCCCACCTTCGTGCATAGTTTACTGCCGCGGCTCTGTTATATGGAAAAATATACATATTTCATCCCCTCCTTATATAATATATTCATAAATTCTATTATTTGTTTATAAAACTGTTGCATTTTTTTCTTTTTTGGTGTATAATAAAAGAATGAAGAATTTTCGAGAAAAGGAGATGTCGGCGATGGAAAATACTGTTGATATTTTAGGGATTAAAATAAATAAATGCACTATAGATGAGGCTGTCGCCAAAATTTCGGATATGGCAAGGGATGGCGGTAGACACTGCGTTTTTACTCCCAATTCCGAAATGATAATGGCGGCATATAAAAACCCTGATTTTGCCGAAATATTAAATAATGCCGATTTGCTTACAGCTGACGGTATCGGCGTGGTATATGCCTCAAAAATACTTGGCAGTCCTATAGAAACACGTGCTGCCGGTTATGATATTTCCTTAAAACTCTTTGAAGAAGGAGTTAAAAAAGATTTTACCTTCTATTTTTTCGGTGCGGCTCCCGGTATTGCCACGACCGCAAAAGAAAAGCTTGAAGAAAAATATCCCAGTATTAAAATCATCGGCACTCACGATGGGTATTTTGATGCCGCTGAAGAAGAAAGGCTTATCAATGATATAAACGAAAAATCTCCTGATGTACTTTTTGTATGTCTCGGCTCTCCGAAACAGGAGCTGTGGATTTCAAATCATATCGGGAAAATAAATGCCGGTGTTTGTATGGGTCTTGGCGGGTGCCTTGACGTATATGCCGGTAATGTGAAGCGTGCTCCCGATATTTTTATAAAATTAGGTCTTGAATGGTTGTACAGGCTTTCAAAACAGCCGTCAAGATTTATAAGGATGCTCGCACTGCCAAAGTTTATGCTTACGGTAATTTTTACGAAATTGGGAGGAAAAAAATAAAATGAATGTTACACTTATAGCACACACACCCGAACCGCAGAAAGCTGTGGCAGCTGCCGCAAAGCTTTGTTATTCTCACAGCAACGCCTGTGATATAATGGATAATCTTACTCCCGAAAAAACTGAAAGTTTTCTTAATATGCTTATGGACCTCGGTCACGAAAGTCCTGTTGAGCACGTCTCTTTTACCTTTGCTATTGAAGGCGTAAGCCGAAGCCTTCTGGCTCAGTTTACGAGACATCGTATAGCATCTTACAGCGTTAAATCTCAGAGATATGTTACCGAAAACAGTTTTGAATACATAACACCTCCGGAGATTGCAAAAGATCCTGAGGCAAAAAAGATATTTGAAGAGGCTATGAGAAACGATACCGAAAATTATAACCGTCTTGCAGATATTCTTAAATCAAAATATATTTCTGAAGGGATGTCTGAAAATCAGGCTGAGAAAAAAGCGATTGAAGATGCACGATATGTACTTCCCAACGCTTGTGAGACAAAAATGGTAGTTACTATGAACGCCCGCAGTCTGATGAACTTTTTCCGTCACCGCTGTTGCGAGAGAGCTCAGTGGGAAATAAGGGAATGTGCAGATAAGATGCTGGAGCTTGTACGTGAGGTTGCTCCCGTGCTGTTTGCTCATGCAGGTCCGCCTTGTGTTGCAGGACCTTGCCCCGAAGGAAAAATGAGCTGTGGGAAAGCCGCAGAAAAGAGGGAACGATATGGCAGGTAAGCTTATTGTTATAGAAGGTCTTGATTCCAGCGGTAAAGAAACTCAAAGCAATCTGCTCTACAGAAAGCTTGCCGAAAACGGTGAAAATGTTCTTAAAGTAGAGTTTCCAAACTATAAAAGCGATTCATCGGCACTTATAAAAATGTATCTTGCCGGTGAGTTCGGTGAAAATGCAGATTCTGTAAATCCTTATGCGGCATCATCTTTTTACGCCGTTGACAGGTTTGCTACATATAAAAAGAATATTGAGGAAAAATATCTTTCGGGAACGACGGTTATTGCCGACAGATACACCACTTCAAATATTATACATCAGGCAAGTAAAATAAAAGATGAAAATGAGCTCGAAAAATATCTTGCCTGGGTTGAGGATTATGAATATAATCTGCTGGGTCTTCCCCGTCCTGATACCGTAATATTCCTTGATATGCCGACTGATATCGCACTTTCTCTTATGAGAGACAGGGCTAACAAGGCTGACGGTACAAAATCCCACGATATACACGAGAGAGATGCAGAGTATCTCAGAAACACATATAATACAGCCCTTAAAATGGTTGAAAAACTGGGTTGGATACGGATTCCGTGCAGTAATAACGGAAAACCCCGCAGTATTGAAGAAATTCACGGCGATGTAATAGCCGCCGCTATGAGGAGATAACAGATGAAAAGGTTAGTTGTATTTGACGGCAACAGTATTGTAAACCGTGCTTTTTACGGTGTACGTCTGCTGACAAACAGCGAAGGTCTTTATACCAACGCAATTTACGGGTTTTTAAATATTTTACTTAAATATACAGAAGAACTTTCTCCCGATTATCTGGTTATGGCTTTTGACCTTAAAGCTCCTACGTTCCGTCACAAAATGTATGATGCATATAAGGCAGGCAGAAAAGGTATGCCCGAAGAACTGGCTCAGCAGATGCCTGTGCTCCGGGAAATTCTTTCTGCTATGAATATTTCGATGATAAGTCTTGAAGGGTATGAAGCTGACGACCTTATCGGGACAGTTTCACAGCTTTGCGAGAACGAAGAAATCGAATGTATCATAGCAACCGGTGACAGAGATTCACTTCAGCTTGTCGGAAAATATACTACTGTTTATCTTACCTCTACAAAAAACGGCACTACACAAACACAGATAATGGATACTGATGCCGTAACTGAAAAATACGGCGTAGCTCCTGATAAAGTCATTGATATAAAAGGGCTTATGGGCGACAGTTCCGATAACATTCCCGGCGTTGCCGGAATAGGCGAAAAAACCGCCTGCAAGCTTATCTCTGATTGGGGAAGCATTGAAGGCGTATATGATAATATTGATAAAATCAAAGGAGCTGTGAAAACCAAGCTCGAATCCGGCAAGGATTCTGCCTTTTTAAGTCGCAGTCTTGCAAAAATCGACCGCTACTCCCCTATATCCGAAAAAATAGAGGATTTTGCGGTAAAACCATATAACGATGTGATTCTGGCTCAGCTTCTGACAAAACTCGAATTTAAAAATATAATGACAAAGTTGGGGCTTACTCCCTCAGGCAGTCCGCAAGCTTCCGCACTTCCTGTCCTTGATACCGTTATTATCGAGGATTTTGAGTCTGCGCAAAAAGCTGCATTTGAAATTATCGCATCAGAATATTTTTCGTATTTCCTGTTTACCGATGATACAGGGATATGTGCTCTCTGCGTCCGTACAGACAGTAAATATTACTGTTTTATTTTCGGTGGCGGACTTCTGATGAATTTTGATATAACCGCTGTAAAAGAAATTTTCGAATGTGATAAGCCCAAAATTTCTCACAGCTACAAGGAAGATATTCTTCTTCTGCGTTCTTACGGCATAAATATATCAGGTGATGTTTTTGATACTTCTATTGCCGCATATATCTGCGAGCCTACCCGTTCCGACTATGACCCGGGCCGTCTCTGCGGATTTGAAACTGCCGAAGAATTTTTCGGTAAAGGCAAAAGCCGTATTTCTCCGGCTATGGTTTCGCCCGAGAAGCTCTCCGGATACGGATATAAGCTTTGCGAAGCACTCGTTTCGCTCAAAAATATGCATACAAAGCTTATAGAAGAAAGAGGTCAGCAGGAGCTGTTTTATGACGTAGAAATGCCCCTGTGCCGTGTTCTTGCCGATATGGAAGACTACGGTTTTAAGGTTGATGATAAAAGTCTTAAACTTTTCGGCGAAAAGCTCAGCACTGCCATAGCTGTAGCCGAGCAGACTATATACACTCTCGCCGGCGGACAGTTTAATATCAATTCTCCGAAACAGCTTGGCGAAGTGCTTTTTGACCGTCTCGGTCTGCCTGTTATACGTAAAACGAAAACAGGTTATTCCACAGATGCCGAGGTTTTGGATAAGCTTGAAGAAAAACACGGGATAATATCGTTTATAAAAGATTACCGTATGCTTGTCAAACTGAAATCAACGTATGTTGACGGTCTTACTGCCGTAATCAGCAAAAGTGACGGTAAGATACATTCAAAATTCAATCAGACCGTAACAGCAACAGGTCGGATAAGCTCTACCGAGCCTAATCTGCAAAATATTCCTGTACGTATGGAGCTTGGTCGTGAGCTTCGTAAAATGTTTACGGCACAAAACGATGATTATATCCTGCTTGATGCCGATTATTCACAGATTGAGCTTCGTGTACTTGCACACATTTCAGGAGATGAAACTTTAATTACTGCTTTTGAGGAAAACAAGGATATTCATACAATAACAGCCTCACAGGTGTTCGGTATTCCTGAAGATGAGGTAACCTCAAAACAGCGTACAAGTGCAAAAGCCGTAAATTTCGGTATTGTTTACGGTATCAGCGATTTTGCTCTTGCAGGAGATTTAAAGATTTCCCGCAATATGGCTAAACAGTATATTGACAGCTATTTTGAGCGTTACAGCGGTGTCAGGAAATATATGACCGATATTGTAGCCGAAGCAAAGGAAAACGGATACGTTTCCACAATTCTTTCAAGAAGAAGGTATATCCCCGAAATCAAAGCACAGAAATTTACCGAACGCTCATTTGGCGAGCGTGTTGCAATGAACACTCCCGTGCAGGGTAGTGCGGCTGATATTATAAAAATTGCAATGGTTAAGGTATACAACGCTCTTAAAGAAAAAAATCTTAAATCACGTCTTATACTTCAGGTTCACGATGAACTCATCGTTGAGACTCATAAAGACGAGGTATCTGTTGTGGCTGAAATTCTTAAAAATAATATGGAAAACGCCGTACAGCTTAAAGTACCGCTTATAGCTGACGTGCACGAAGGAGACACCTGGTATGCTGCAAAAGGATAAAATTACCGGTCTTACCGGTGGTAGCGGCAGCGGTAAATCCACCGCTGCAGACGAACTCAGGCTTTTGGGTGCTGTTGTAATAGATGCTGATAAAATCGGGCATGATATTATATTAAAAGGTCACCCTGCCTATGATGATATAGTAAAATACTTCGGCAAAGAAATTCTTCTGCCCGATGGTGAAATAAACAGAAAAGCTTTAGGGAAAATAGTTTTTTCCGACCCTGATAAGCTGAATAAATTAAATAATATTACCCATCCGAGGATAACTGACGAAATAAGAAGAATTATTTCCGAAAATCCTGACAGAGAAATAGTGATTGATGCCGCTGTTTTGCTTGACTGCGAAGGGATTAAAAATCTGTGCGGCAAAGTTATAGTGGTATGTGCCGATATGGATATGCGTATAAATAGAATATCAATAAGAGATTCTATTTCCCCTGAAATGGCAAAAGCCCGCATAACCGCACAGCGGTCGGATGCTGAGCTTATAGCTCTTGCAGATATTGTATGGCATAACAACGGAAGTGAATCGGAATTCAGGAGGACAGTGCGTGATAGTTGGAATAAATAAACGTAGATTTTCGTTTTTTATATTATTTATTATAACGGTAGTTGCCGTTACTGCAGGATATAAGCCTGTAATGAAGAAATTTTTCTATCCGAAAAAGTATTCGGATATTGTTGATAAAAACGCCCAAAAATACGGCGTTGATGCAAATCTTATATATGCTGTAATAAAATCCGAAAGCGGATTTGATGAAACAGCCGTGTCGCACGCCGGTGCAAAAGGGCTGATGCAACTGACAGACGAAACCGCAGACTGGATTATGGAGCAGACGAAAACAACCGGAGATATTTTTTCTCCCGAAACCAATATTTTTCTCGGAACCTGGTATATCGCCCGGCTTCTGCGGGATAACGATGGTAATATAATAACAGCCCTTGCCTCATACAATGCCGGCGGAACCAATGTGAAAAAATGGCAAAACGAGGCAGGTACTGAAAATATTCTGCCGGAAGATATTCCATTTGAAGAAACCGAAAATTATGTCAACAAGACAATAAAATATTACGAAACCTATAAAAAGTTATGGAACTAATGGAGGATTATTATGAACAATTTATCTTATGAACCTAAAAATATATGGAAAACTGCCGATGCAGCACTTACCGGAGAAATTATGGAGTTTGCCGAAGGATATAAAAAGTATCTGAACACAGGTGTAACGGAAAGAAAATGCGTAAAAATTTCAAAAGAAATTGCCGAAAGCTACGGGTTTGTACCTATTGAAAGCAAAGATAAGCTTACTGCCGGTGATAAGGTGTATTTTATAAACCGTGACAAAAATATCGCTCTTGCCTATATAGGAAAAACTCCGGTGCAGGAAGGCGTAAATATTATTGCATCACATATAGATTCACCAAGACTTGATTTAAAACCCGTTCCGGTATTTGAGGATGGCGGTCTCGCTTATTTCAAAACCCACTATTACGGCGGAATCAAAAAATATCAGTGGACAGCTCTTCCCCTTGCGATAAGTGGCGTTATCTGCACTAAAAACGGAAATATAGAAATCGAAATTGGTGACGATGAAATATGTCTGTGTATCACCGACCTTCTCCCCCATCTTGCCGACAAGCAGGTTAAAAAGCCTATGCACGAAGCTATAGAAGGCGAAAGCCTGAATCTTCTGATAGGTTCTGTTCCTTCTGCAGGAGAAGACGGCGGAGCAAAGCAGAAGATACTTGAAATTTTAAACGAAAAATACGGTATCACCGAAGAAGATTTTGTCAGTGCGGAGATAGAAGCATATCCGGCTATATCTGCCCGTGATGTGGGACTTGACAGAAGTATGGTAGGCGGCTACGGTCAGGACGACAGAGTTTGTGCCTATACTTCACTTAAAGCTATTTGTGATATGAAAGAAACTCCCGAAAAAACTGCTGTATGCGTACTTTGTGATAAAGAAGAAATAGGTTCAATGGGCGTGAGCGGTATCCGCTCTATGTTCTTTGAAAACATATTTGCTGAGCTTATATACCGTCAGGAAGAAAATTATAACGATATGATGCTTCGCCGCTGTTTTGCAGGCAGTGTATGTCTTTCAGCAGATGTTGCCGCAGCCTTTGACCCGGCTTATGCCGAAGTGTATGAACGAAAAAATACTCCGTGTATGAACGGTGGCATAGTCCTCGTTAAATATACTGGTTCCAGAGGAAAAGGCGGGTCCAGCGATGCTTCAGCTGAGCTTATGGGTAAAATACGCAATATGTTTAACGATACCGGTGTAGTATGGCAAACCGGTGAGCTCGGCAAGATTGATGCCGGCGGTGGTGGCACAGTAGCTCAGTTTGTTGCCAACCTCAATATTGATACATTAGACTGCGGAGTAGCAGTAATCTCTATGCACGCTCCCTTTGAAATTACAGCAAAAGCCGATGTTTATATGGCTTACAGAGGATATAACGAATTTTTCAAAAACTAAAACCTTAAAATAAAGGGGTAAAAACTATGGAAGTGATAACAAACCACCGGACTGAAGCCGCAAAAAAGCTTATCCGTGATATATCAGCTATTAAAATAAGCAAAACCAGGCAAACCGTCCGGCTTGTACCTCAGCTTTCGATAACCTCAGAAAACGGTGTTTGCAGTATGACTCTCGGATTTAAAATCGGAGTTGACAGGCTGTATGTTATAAAAGATGTTTACGAATTTCTCGATGTTATAGGTACAAATCGCAGTATAGAATACGGTAAAAATTTCATCTTTGATGACAGCCGTCACGTATTTCCACCCGAAGTCAAGGGTATTTTAAATCTGCTTATAGCCGCTATACGTAAAAAACCTGATTCGGTATCTGCACAAAAAGAATTTGTGCTTACCGGAAATCTTATGTCGGGTATAATCCGCGAGCTTGCAGGAACGGAAACCGAAATCGTAATCAACAACCGTATTCACCCTCATATGCAGATTATAAATGATAATATTCCACTTGAATTCAGACTTTCCAAAGAAGAGGAATGTTATAAAATTGATTTTGATGACTGCTCACTCGCACAGCCTCTGACCGAAGATTGCAGTATATGTATATGGCAGGATGATATGTATGTAATCTCTGTTGAACAAGCCGGCTGTATCAAAGCATTTATAGAAGCGTCAGGCGATGATGAAAATTCATCTATAGTATTCCCCAAAGAAGATAAACCTAAAGTTATAACACAGGTAATGCCCAAACTACGTGTATCCGGCAACCTTATAATTGACCCTCTCGTCAGCCGTGACGTTATTGTCGGTGAGCTTATGACCCGGCTGTATGTTGACAAAACCGACGACGGCAGCATCAGGGTGCTTGCAAAATTCTGTTATGGTAATACGGAGTTTAATCATTTTGCCGGCGAAAAACCGGTCATTGCCGGAAAGGTGCTTCTTCGTGACAGAAGACGTGAAAATGCATTTATCCGTGCGGCGGCTGATATGGGATTTTTTCCCGAAAAAGGTTATTTGTATATACACGATGATACAAAAATATATGAATTCCTCACCGGCGGAGTAGCTCAGCTCCGTGAATTCGGCGAGGTTTATTATGCCGATGATTTTAATATTAAAGTTGTGTCTCCCTCAAGGGGAAATGTAGGTGTACACCTCAGCAGCGAAAATCTCCTTGAATTTGATATAGATTTTGACGAAATAGATAAAACCGAGCTTGAAAGTATTCTTTTGGGCGTAAAAGAAAAAAGAAAATATTACAGACTGAAAAACGGAACCTTTATTGACCTTGGCTCAAGCGGAATAAAAAGTGCCGCACGACTTATGGACAACCTTGATGTAACCGCCTCTGATATTGAAGACGGCTCTGCAAAACTTCCGATGAATCGTGCTTTTTATCTGAGTTCTGCGGCAAGCGATACTATCTCCGTAACCCGTGACGATTATCTGGATAAGTTCCTCAGTCGATTCAACAATACCGATTTTGAAGACTTTACCATACCCGATACAATTACAGGCGAGCTACGTCCCTATCAGACCGCCGGGTTTAAATGGCTCAAACTCCTGTCACTTTATAAATTCGGCGGTATACTTGCCGATGAAATGGGTCTTGGTAAAACTCTGCAGGCGATTACCTTTGTAATGAGCGAATATGAGAAAAATCCCAGACCTACCCTTGTGGTAGCGCCTACCTCTCTGCTTTATAACTGGCAGTCGGAAATAGAGAAATTTGCTCCGTCCGCCGTAAGCTGTATTGTAAACGGAACTCCTGCCGAAAGAAAAAATATTGCAAAGTCTTTTGCTAACTGTCATTTTGTCATTACTTCTTACGGACTGCTCCGACGGGACATTGAGCTTTATTTAAAACACGATTTTGCATACTGTTTTATTGACGAGGCTCAACATATCAAAAATCCCAATACAATAAATGCAAAGGTAGTTAAACGAATTAAAGCCGGTTGTTTCTTTGCCCTTACCGGAACTCCGCTCGAAAATACTCTGATAGAGCTGTGGTCAATTTTCGATTTTATTATGCCGGGTTATCTTTATACAAGACATAAATTCAGAAAAATGTACGAACTTCCTATAATAAAGGAAGATGATAAATCCGCACTCAGCAGTCTGCTCAGTCATATAAAACCGTTTATTCTCCGCAGACTTAAATCTCAGGTTATTTCAGAGCTTCCTGAAAAAGTCGAAAATTATATGGTTTCCGAGCTTGACCCGCAGCAGAAAACATATTATGCTGCTTATGCTATGGAAGCCAAAAATAAGATTGATATTTTATCACGTGACGGTGGATTTAACCGTAACCGTATAGAAATTCTTGCGATTATAACACGTCTGAGACAGATTTGCTGTCATCCCGGACTGTTTATAGACGGATACAGCGGCGGTAGTGGTAAGCTTGAGATGCTCAAGGAAATACTCGAAGGAGCAACACAATCAGGACACAGAGTTCTTGTTTTCTCGCAGTTTACCTCTATGCTTGCAATTATCAGCCGTGAGCTGGCAAAAATGGGTATAGATTATTATTATCTGGATGGTAACACCAAAAGCCAGGACAGGCTTAAGATGGTAAACGACTTTAATGCCGGCGGGCACGATGTGTTCCTTATATCACTTAAAGCAGGCGGTACCGGTCTTAACCTTACCGGAGCTGATATGGTAATTCATTATGACCCCTGGTGGAATCCTGCTGTTGAAAATCAGGCAACCGACCGTGCACACCGTATCGGTCAGACTAAGATGGTTCAGGTGCTTAAACTGGTAGCAAAGGGTACTATTGAAGAAAAAATATGTAACCTGCAAAAACTAAAACAAAATATGATTGACAGCGTTATAGAAACCGGAGATAATCTCCTCTCGTCAATGACTCTTAAAGAAATCCAGTCACTTTTTGATACAGATTAAAATTTTTTTTAAAAAAGTGGAACTTTTTAAAAACCCTTACGTCTAATGGACGTAACCAATAAAAATCGCCCGAAAAAAACCGCGGCGGGTGATTAAAATTATGCGGAAAGAAATGGAGAAAATAAAAATGAATAAGAAAAAAATAGTTGCTATTATGGCAGCAGCTGCACTTGCAGCAGGAACAACATCTATGGCGGCTACAGTATCTGTTGATGATGCTGTAATTACAGACACAGCCTACAGTGCAGGCGAAACTCTTATGATTCCTTTGAGAACCGTTGCTGAATCTCTCGGTTATGAAGTTAACTGGGAAGCAGAAACACAGGGAATTACTCTGACAAAAGGCGTACACTACATAACTATGAACATCGGCGTAGACGGTTATACTTTTGCAAGAACAGCTCCCATGCCTCTCGGTGCAGCTCCCGTGCTTTCAGCTGAAGGTATCACATTCGTTCCCGCAAATATCTTAAGCGAAGTTATGCAGCAGACATACGAAGCAAAGGAAGATGGTATCGTGATCAGCACAGCCGTAGCAGAAGAAAAAACCGAAGAAACCACAGAAGAAACTGCTGAGCAGGTTGCAGGTATTGCTACAGTTACCGGAATCAGTGAAACCACTATTACAGTAAATGATAATGTTCTCGGCGAAGTAATCCTTAACATTGCTGAAGAAACCGAAATTTTAAATGCTGACGGTGAAAAAGCTACAATCGCTGACCTTAGCGAAGGTGATTTACTTGAAATAACATATTCCGATGTTATGACACTCAGCCTTCCCCCTCAGAACACTCCCGTTAAAATTCAGCTTTTTGTAATTGAAACCGCTGAAACCGAAGGCGTTATCCGTGGTTTTGAAGACGGCAAAATCTTAATCGGCGGCGAAGCTCCCACAGAACAGACAGCCCTTGTTATAAGCGAAAGCACAGTAATCACTGATGCAGAAGGCAAAGAAATTAAAGTAGAAGATTTAAAAGAAGGCGTTGAAATAAAAGCAGTTCACTCTGCAGCTTCAACCTTCAGCATCCCGCCTCAGACAGCGGCTTATGAAATTACAGTAAAATAATAAATTTAAAAAACATAACATAACATCAAGGGATGTTGCAAATTTTGCAACATCCCTATTTTTATATGTATTCTTTTCTTGATCATATTTTGGTAATATGTAACTATGAAAATTATACTACACTATGCATATCTCCAAAAAATGTCAAATTATCAAAAAACATATCGAAAAACATTGACAAATTTAACACCATTATGGTATAATGGTGTTAAATTGTGATTTTTATAAGTTATTTATACTGTGAAAAGAGGGTTGATTAATGGAAGAATTATCCAAGTTTTTTCTGACTGAAAAAGAAAAAAGCAAATTTATAGATGCATTAACACCTGAATTGGCAACACTTCGGGCAAAAGCAGAAATTTCCCAGGAAGAAATAGCAAATTTGATTGGAATTTCAAGACAGACATATGGTTCAATAGAAAGAAAGGCAAGAAAAATGTCCTGGAGCACTTATCTTTCTCTTATTCTTTTTTATGTTTATAATAAGAAAACACATAAAATTATTACAAATATTTCTGCTTTTCCGCATGACTTGATTAAGCGGTTCAATGATGGAGAAGAACCCGCCGACTTTGAGTTAAGTATGTTATTTAAGGCAGATACAAAGAATATTATTGATTCTTTGGACGAGCAGGCTATTTCTACACTAAAGACCATTTTAATGGTGGAGTACTCAAGATGTAATAATATTTCCGGAGATGCTGTTATCAAATTCTTCGAGGGTATTGACTTAACAAAGAAAAAACCATCAAAAGAACAGCGAAATACTTCACAAGCAATAAAGAATATTAAAAGGAAAAAAGCAAAAGATGATCAATAACATTAAGAAAACAGCACAAGCCTTTATAAAAAAGCATAAACTATCAACTGTTGATTATTCTGTTTTGAAAAATGTAGCTATGAATTTAGGTTACACAATTATAGAATTTAACAGCATATTTAACGAAAAAGACATTGAAACAGTCATACAAAATCTTAACCTTAGCGAAAAAACTCTTAAATCAAGAGGTTTTACGTATGTCAGTGCAGATTACCGCCTGATTTTTATAAATGAAGATTTAAATGATGAAGAAAAACTATTAGTTATTTCTCACGAATTAGGGCATATCAGTTGCGGTCATTTCTCCACCCCACTTATTATTGGTAAAGACGTGAAAGAAGAACACGAGGCAAATGAATTTTCTCATTATTTATTACAGAAAAGCTTTTTCAGAAAAATAGGCAACTTTCTGACTATACACCGTAAAGCTTTTCTCGCTGCTATCATTGCACTATTTCTGATCGGCGGTTCTTTGACTGTGTTTTTTACAATACAGAATATAGATATATATGAGGATAATCTTTATATTACCTCTACCGGGGAATGCTATCATAAAAAGGACTGTATTTTTGTAAAAAATAAAACAAATGCAAAAAAACTAACTAAAGAAGAATTTGAAAGCGGTGCTTACAGTCCTTGCGACATATGCCTGCCTGACAAAGAATAATTGTAATAAGAAACACCAAGGAGTGATTATGTGAAAACTTTATTAAAAAAGATCCTGGTTATTATGCTGTTGCTTAGCAATCTGTTTGTATGCAACTTCCCTGTTTCTGCCGAAAAAGCAGAAATCAAACGAAACATAGCGATAGTTTTTGATAATTCCGGATCTATGTATCTGAAAGGAGAGCAGGCATGGTGCAGAGCTACCTATGCAATGGAAGTTTTTGCCTCTATGCTGAATACGGGAGATACACTTTTTATTCATCCGATGAGTCCGATTACAGTGGGAGCTAATGAATACACTATGGATTCTCCTTTTGTAATTACAGACCCTTCACAAGCTACACAAATCCGCGAAATATACACTAAAGAAGCCTTGGGAACGTACATAGAGACCATCGATGCGGCGGCTGCCGGATTATCGGCATCCCAGGCAGATAAAAAATATATGATCGTTCTTACGGACGGACAATCATTCTACGAAAACAAAGTTGAACTTTCAGCTTCAGCAACTAAAACAAAGCTTTCTGAAAGATTCAATAAATATATCAGTCCCGATTTAAATATTCTATATCTCGGCATAGGCTCAAAGGTTGCAATGCCGGACTTTCAGTCAGAATATTATTTTGGTGAGAAGGCTTCAGACAGTAAAAATGTTTTATCTGCTCTTACAATGATGTGTAACAGAATATTTGCAAGAGACTCCCTTCCTTCATCACATATAAGCGGTAATACAATTAATTTTGATATTTCATTAAGTAAGTTGATAGTTTTTGTACAGGGCGAGAATGTGTCTGATGTGCAAGTTACCGGAAAAAACGGTGCCACAGCAACTGTCGCATCAAGCACAAAAACGCAATATTCGGACAAGGGTGCAGGAAATTATAAAAATACCGGTGAATCTCCTGTAGATACATCACTTCAAGGCATGCTTGTTACATATACCGATTGTTCTGCCGGCGAATACGATATTTCGTATTCGGGATCAGCTTCAGATGTAGAGGTTTATTATGAACCGGCTGCAGATCTTAACTTTGTATTTACAGATTCCGAAGGTAATTTAGTTGAGCCGGAATCTTTATATAAGGGTGATTATAAGGTTCAATTCGGACTTAAAGACGCAAAGACAGGAGAACTTATTTCTTCTGATTTGATAGGTGATCCGGTATATGAAGGAAAATATATTGTAAACGGACAAGAATATCCGATTAGTTATAGCGGAAAAAGCGGAGAGACACCTGTTTCATTGGATGTCGGCGATACCTTTACAGCTGAATTAACCGCTTCATACCTCAACGGATATTCGATTACAAAAAATGCAAAAGATTTTGGTTGGCCCGAAGGTTCTTTAACGGTAGCTGCCCTTCCTGCCGGAGATGTTCAGCTCGAGATTACCGGCGGTGATAAGCTTTATGATTTGAAAAACCTTGAGCAGGGTGGCACATATACTGCAAAGGTATATTATCAGGGCACCCTGTTAACAGGGGCTGAACTGGAAAAAGTAGCTCTTAAATGGGAGCCGGAAAAAAGCAATGCTGAAATAAAGCAAGAGTTCAAAGATGATCATTATTCATTGTCACTGCATTACAAGGATACAAGTAATCCTCTCTCTACTAAATGCGGTAAATGCACAGTGACTATTCACGCTTTCTATACTGCTGACGGTAGTAGCGAAACAAGCGGGAGAGCTCCTCTTACTTATGTAATCGAAGATAAAGAGACTCCTCTTGAACTAACCTTGAGTTTAGCACAAAAGCATTTTCAGATTTCAAAACTTGATAAAGGCAAAAGTATAAAAGCAATTGTATCCTCTAAAGGGAACAAACTTTCTCCCGAAGAAATCAAGTCTCTTGATTTCCAGGTTGATTGTCAAGGAATCGGATATACCGTTACTCCCCTTCCGGAAGAATCCGCTTTTGAAATAAAATTAAATTCAACCGGCACAGTTGAAAAAGGTAAATATAAAATAAAAGCAACTGTTACCCAAAAAGATAATCTTGGCAGAGCAATAACTGCTGATGCAAGCTGCAAGATTCGATTAAGCAATGTTCCGTTATGGCTTCAATGGCTTATTATAATTTTAATACTTATTGTTCTTTTCATACTTTTGTATTTTATTTCACATATAAAACGACTTCCTACCAAGCTGCATACTACTAAGAGAGATTGTGAAATGAATATCGGCGGCGAAGACGTAACTAAAAACACCGCCTTTAATGCAGCAATAGACGGAGATACTCTTACAGTTGAAGCAAAATATGCCGGCATGAAAACTGGTGTTAAAATGGCTGTCCAACCGGGCACCGACAGCTATCTTATGACCAAGCAGGTGAAAAGAAAAGCGATGGTTGAAGCACAATCTGTAAAGAAATTTGGTGCAGCAACTGTTGAAGATGTAAGTATTGGTAATAGAAAGTATCTTATCAACGAAGAAACAAACAGGTTAGAACCTGCTTTAAACGGAGCTAAGGATTTTGATTTAAGCAATGGTAATACAATTATGTATTCCGGCACAATGCAGCTTAACGGCGTAAACGAAACTTTTTATGTAAGAGTTAAATTAAACTATAGAAAAAAATAATGAATATAGGAGGAAATCACTATGTCAGAAAAAAAAGAAATTTTAAAAACAAATGAGGTAGCCGCTCCTACTTTGTTTGTAGGCGTAGGCGGAACAGGCTGTAAAATTATTAAAAAAGTTGCAGACTTATGTGCTCCTGCCGAGAAGGAAAATATTAACTTTTTGTGTTTGGATACCAACGTTAATGACCTTTCTTCTGTGGCAAACGGAAAGTCAAAGATTTACTGGGTGCAGACCTCAAACACCCAAACTGTAGGAAGCTATCTTGACTACGATGATGAAGCAAGGAAAAAATGGTTTCCTAAAAATGCTGTTATGTACGATAAGACCGTTTCAGAAGGTGCAGGCCAGGTTCGTGCTATCTCAAGACTTGCCCTGAACTCTACTATTAAAACGGGCAAAATACGTCCTTTATATGATTCAATCGATGACCTGTTCAGAAAAACAGGAAAAGATATGAAACAGGCTATGCGTGTTGTTATAGCATCTACTGCTTCCGGCGGAACAGGTTCCGGTATGATTCTTCCCCTTTCAATGTTTATACGCGACTACATAAAAGAAAAATATCCAAATACAAGCTTAATTGTCCGTTCGCTGATTCTTCTTCCCGAAACACTTGATAGTGTAATTGATTCGCAAACCGAACGCGACAGCCAGGCGCGTAATGCTTATGCAACTGTTAAAGAGATCAACGCCTTTATGATGAAGGGTTCCGGTTTTATTGATTTAGACGAAGATTTAAAGCAGTTTGCAAATTTAGGTGTAAATGTATCTATAGCGGGTTCTGACAATCAGAAAAAGCTTTCACTTTTACCTATGGATTTCTGTTTCCTTATGGATGGTCAGGATGCTGAAGACAGCACAATGATCAGCATTGGACAGTATATTGATCAGGCTGCACAGGCTCTTTATGAACAAAACATTGGTCCTATGCAGAAAAAGGCATTCTCTGTAGAAGACAATATCATAAAAGAAATGACAAAGCCCGGCAACTATGGCAGAAACCGTTTCGGCGGTATTGGCGCAGGTGTTGTTCGCTATCCTTATGAAAAAATTGCTGATTATGTTGCATACGATCTCGCTATTGACAGTATAGGCGGCGAAGGCGATGCAACCAAATGGACAAAATATGACAATGCAGTTGCCCTGTATCAGGCTGAACAGAAAAAACGCGGTGTACCCAGATCAACATGGGACAGTAAAGAGAAAAAGTACAATGAAGCCCTTGCAAACGGAAGAGATCCTTTCTCTATAGATTTAAATAATACTTATGAGCTTGCAGGACTTGATGCACGAATCAGAAAATTCAAAAATGATTTTGAAAAAGCTGCATTCTCTTCTGTGTTATCAGACTCAAGATTCAAGAGTTCTTACGAGTCCGCTCAAAGCTGGAAAAGTGCTAGTTTCAGCGAGACCAGCGAAGATAAAATCAGCGATGCAATTGATGCTCTGTCCTCCTATGGTAAAGCTGTAGAAGCACGTGGCAAGGATGGCAGACCTATTTCTGAAGGTATCGCTGCACGTTGGGCAGAATCTGTATTTACAAGTGAACAAAAAACTATAAGCATAAATGATGCATATAGTATAGAATCTCTCTTTAAAAATGCTCAGGGAGAAGTATTCCATCCGTGTGCAATAAGATATGTACTGCATCAACTTAAAGAAGAATTTGAAAAAGAAACTAAGTCAACAATGCACGAAAACGCTTTTGCTCAGTTAAACTCTTTCAAGGAAAAAGAATATTCATTTAAATTCTCAAAGAAAAAGGTTTATGGAGTTGAAGAACTTAGTTCGCTAGAGAAAAAACCTTCTATCATTGAAAAAATGAACGGATACAGCAAATTATACGACGAAGCCAACCAGGATATTCCCGGATATTTCAATGCACTTGAAGACTATTGTAAGAAAACAGCGGCACATGCGGCTTATGTAAAAGGCTACCTTTATATTTCCGAATTTATTACTCAGTTTGATAACTTCTTTAATACATTTGTATATAAAGTAAAAGAATTAAGTCGTAAAAAGATTGATCTTGTTGATGAACTCAAGTACAAGAAAGGCGATTCTTACGTTAATATTTGTGCTACCGAAGAATTATTAATAGAACTCAGCAAATATTCTTTACAAAAAGCGCAGAAAGAAACCACTATGCTTAATTCTGATGTTAATGGAGGTATTTTTGATGCAGTTAAGAATAACGCTGTATTCAAGCTTGAATTGGACGCTGCCGGTGACGGATACATCGAAGAAGACAGACGTATAAATATCTTTGATGATATTTTACTTGGTTACTTTAAAAACAGCGTTCGCGAAAAATGTGACGATATTGATAAAGATATTATCAGTGCCATTGAACTTGAGCAACGCTTAAAAGAAAGAATTCGCCTCCGTTCAGAAAGCGAAGGGGATACACAGGTATTTGAACAGGTTACTGTTGCAGATGCAGAACGTCATATTGCAGAAGTTATTGCAATGGGAAGCAGAATTGCCGCTCCTTCTATTCAGCGCGCAATCAACGAGGAACCCAGAGAAATAAAAGTATGTGCATATAACAAGCTTCTTCTGGATAACAGAAAATTCAGAGTAAAGGATTTAATGCCAAACGGCGAGCCTGTAGATACAATTTCAAAATATGAAATCCATTTCTACAACGCACTTTATAATCTTACTCCGAACAAGTTAAAGAAATTTGCTGCGCCCTTTGAAACTGAAACAGGTGTTAAAACTGCCGGTACATACCATAAGGCATATACCGATTATTCACGCAGCATCGGACCTGATTCGACTAAAAATGCTGCAATTTCTACACATATTGATAAGAGATGGGATTCTATAAAGAGTATGCCTGAAATTGATTTTGACTATCAGGATCAGGTGGTTAGAAAGATTCATAAAGCATTTATTTACGGACTTATTCATAATGCTATTCAGTTAAAACCATTGTCAGTGGTTTCAAATGGTAAAAAGAT
>JAZOTK010000182.1:0-2960 GCA_045657605.1 Clostridia bacterium | reverse complement strand
GGCAGAATATCGCAAAATCCTGTCATTTCGCAAATAAGTATTATCCCTGTCAGGGGAGCCTGCACGATTGCGGCGAAAAATCCCGCCATAGCTATTGATATTATATTAAATGTATAGCCGTCGCAAAAACCGGTGAATGTAAAAATTCCGCCGGCAAAAGCACCCAGCACGAGTAGGGGGAAGAAAATTCCGCCCGGTGCACCGCTACCGAAACTGATTGCTGAAAACAGAAATTTCACAATCAGCAGTAAAATCATCAGTTTAAGAGTAAGGTTTCCGTCATATAAAAGCTCAATCATACGATGCCCGCCACCAAGCACATCGGGCAGGATAAACATAAGCACTCCTGCGATGAGAAAGGGGATAACGATGCGAAGATATACGGGTATTTTTCCAAAAACTTTCTGCATTAGCGGTATCATAAAATTATAAAGCACGCCAAACAGCCCGAGCAGAATACCAAGTAAAATTATTACGGGATAAAGCCTGAGCGGCAGCACTCCGTTTATAGCAAAGCTGAAAACGGGATTTTGCCCGAACACAAGCTTTGACACAAAATCTGCGGTAAATGAAGATACCATAAGCGTTGCAAGAAGCGAAGGAGAAAAGCCTTTATGTACTTCTTCAAGAGAAAACATAACACCCGCCAGAGGTGCATTAAAAGCGGCGGCAAGACCGGCAGAAGCTCCGCAGGTCATAAGACGGCGACGCTCTTTTTCATCTTTTGTTACCCGATTTGAAATACCTTTTCCCGCCATACCGCCGAGCTGTATGGAAGGTCCTTCACGACCGAGTGAAAGCCCGCCGAGGATACAAAGCGTGCCACCGATAATTTTGCATATTAGAACACGATACCATTTCTGCTCAATATGTCCGTGATATTCCGCTTCAATCTGAGGAATACCGCTACCGCTGATATAAGGCTCGTGTTTTAAAAGAAGCGCGGTAATAATACCTAAAACAGCAAGTATAATAAAATATAAAATACCACTGCAAAAACCTTTTTTAGCCAAAGAGCCACAGAAAAACATAATTTCCTCGGCATATTTTAATATAAGTCTGTATACAACCGCCGAAACGCTGCCGGCAATACCGATTAAAATGCCAAGCAGTACGGGTTTTAAGTTGTTTTTTAGCATTAAAGTCACTCCAAAAAACATTAATATTTAGGATAATCAGGCATAACAAGTGCTGCAATTATATATCCGAGTATACCCGGGCCGATAGCCGTTAAAAGACAAATCGCAACTACAGCAAGACGGACAATTGTGGAATCTATACCGAAATATTCAGCAATACCACCGCATACACCTAAAATCTTTTTATCAATCTGAGACCTGTAAAGACGTTTCATAACAATACCTCCGGAATATTAGTATTTATTATCATTATATCATATTAACCCGTATTTTGTCAACTCGGCAAAATGCTGAAAAAGGGGCTGTTTAAAAATAGTGCAGAACAGGCGAACCGAAGCATTATGCGACCTTGTTCGCATAATGCCTTGCCCGAAGGCGTACAGAGGTACGCCGAGAGGTGAGGTGCGTTTGTAGCCCGGCGGCAATGAAATAAGAAAATCCGCAATTTTTTGCGGATTTTTTCATATATTAATATGAGTTTTTTATTCCCTTTGATGCTATAATTATCTATTTATGCCGTCGGGCGGTCTGTGCATTTTTAAACAGCCCCTATGCTTTTACGGCACCGTCCGATACTCCGCGGACTATATATTTCTGCAGAAAGAGGAAAATTATTACTATTGGTATTATTGATACAAAAACCGCAGGGAAAATAAGCTCCCACGGGTTTCCGTACTGACCCGCTGTCATTCTGGCAAAATACAGCTCTAAAGTAAGTGTGCGGGCAGACCCGTTTCCTATTACGAGGAAAGGCAGAAGATAGTCGTTCCATATCCACATGGAATTGAGTATAATAACCGTAGCTGTTGTGGATTTAAGAAGGGGAAACACTATTCTGAAAAACAGCGTAAATATACCTGCACCGTCAATTACAGCCGCTTCCTCCACGGAAGTTGAAACGCTTTTGACAAACCCGTGATAAAGAAATATCGAAAGACTCAGCCCGAATCCGCCGTACATCAGTATCAGTCCGGTTATGTTTTTAAGTCCGATGTTTTCAAACAGATTAAGAAGCGGATACATAACAGCCTGAAAAGGGATAAGCATAGCGGCGGTAAAAACATAAAGAAGTGCGCCCGAAGATTTGGTTTTGCTTCGCACAAGAATCCACCCGGCAAGTGAGGATACAAGCACGATAAGAGCTACCGAAACCGCTGTGACAATAAATGTTATGCCAAGTGAGCCTATAAAATTTATCTTTTCGGCGGCGGTCATAATATATTCGGTATTCCACTCGCCAGGCAGAGAAATCGGTGAATTTACAATTTCAGCCTGAGATTTGAAAGAATTAATTAAAAGAAAAGCAACAGGCGAAAGCGTAAATATAGCGAGCAGGGTAAGAGAAATATACACGATGGTTTTAAACAGTCTTTTGTTCATTACAGCTCCACCTCCCGACGTTTTGTAACCGAAAGCTGAATAAGCGTTACTGCGGCAATCAGCACGAAGAACACAACCGCCTGAGCCTGCGCCATACCGTAATCGGGCGGAGCGGTATCGCGTGTTGTACGAAGTATCTGTGTTGCCAGAAGACGCGTGCCGAAATTACCGTCCGTCAGAGCAATATTCTGGTCAAGAAGCTTGAAAGAATTTGCAAGCGTCAGGAAAAATACAATCGTTATTGCCGGCATCAACATCGGCAGGGTAATCACGCGGAACTGTAAAACAGGACCTGCCCCGTCAATATCGGCGGCTTCATATAAATCACGCGGAATATTATTCAGTCCCGTAATATAAATTATCATCATATACCCCGCCATCTGCCAGGTTACCAGAATAACAAGTGCAAACAGAGCTTTGGTGTTATCCTGGAGCATATTT
>JAZOTK010000181.1:0-6899 GCA_045657605.1 Clostridia bacterium | reverse complement strand
ATCAGTTGCATTGTCAGATAGAGATTTCTCTCTATATTTGTAGCATCCACAATATTAATAATTCCGGCAGACCTTTCTTCTATTATAAATTTCCTGGTAACAATCTCCTCGCTGCTATATGGAGACATCGAATATATCCCCGGCAAATCCGTTATCATCGTATTCGGATAGCCTTTTATTCCGCCACTTTTACGGTCTACCGTAACACCAGGGAAATTTCCCACGTGCTGATTCGCACCTGTCAGCTGATTAAACAGAGTCGTTTTTCCGCAGTTCTGATTTCCGGCAAGTGCAAAGGTAAGCTGACTTCCTTTCGGCAACGGTTTTTCGTCTGCCTTAACGTGATATTTACCCGTTTCTCCTAATCCCGGATGTGCCGTCTTCCTCTTTCTTTCTATTATTTCTTCTTCCTTCGTACCTTCCGGCTCGCTCGGAATAATATCTATTTTTTCTGCATCCTCGAGTCTGAGTGTAAGCTCATATCCGTGAATCATAAGCTCCATCGGGTCTCCCATAGGCGCAAGCTTTATAAGAGTTACCTCCGCTCCGGGTATCACTCCCATATCAAGAAAATGCTGTCTGAGTGCTCCTTCGCCGCCTACCGCCGTTATAACACCACTCTTCCCGATTTCCAACTCCTTTAAGTTCATCCGTTTTCCTCCCTGTATATGCAAAGTTAACATTCATCAATAAATAATTTCTTAAACTCTCTGTTCATTATTTCAAAATCCTCACGGCTGTACATAAAATGTTTTGAGCCTTTTAGAATTTCAAGGCGTATATTTCCTTTATGCGGTACAAAATGCACCGATTTTATTGACACCAACTCATCTTTTTTCGATTGAAAAATTATACATGGTGTATTTAGTTTTTTTATAGTCTCCCTGCCTTCGCGCGACAGGGCAAACAGCTCCATATATCTCGGAATCCAACCTATATACTGCCACAGTCTTTTATTAAGCTTTACGCTGTGTGCACGGCTGTACTCCTCCGCCTCAATATCATCAGGTGAGTAATGCCCGAAAAGTGCTTTCATTGTATTTTTGGTCGCATCGACCCTTACCCCTATTTTCAGCGGTGATTGCAAAAGAAACAGTTTTTTGACAGTTTCGGGATATTTTACCGCCAGCTCTATTGCAAACAGCGTTCCCATCGAATGACCGGCAATATATATTTCGCTGTATTTTTCCATCATTTTAAGAAGCATATCTTCAGTCTGTTTTTTCCATTTTACCATTGAAGCCTTTGAAAAATCTCTCACGCTTCCACCGTGCCCTTCAAGCAGAATATTATATACCGCCACATCTTCCGGCACCGCGGGCATAAATCTTTCAAAATGCTCCGGGCTTCCCAGAAATCCGTGTATACACAGCAGGGCTCTTTTCCCGACTGTATCTCTAATAAATGTACGATGTGCCATTTTTTCCTCCACTATAATATTATCCCAGCAGTACATCAGAGATGAGCATTACACAAAATCCTATGAGAAGTGCATAGGTAGCTCCTCTTTCGCTTCCGTGTGCATGAGTTTCGGGTATCATTTCATCGCTTATTACATAGAGCATCGTGCCGCCTGCAAAGGCAAGGGCAAAAGGCAGAATTGCCGTAGAAACGCTTACCGCAAAATATCCTATAAGCGTACCGAAAACCTCTATAAGTCCTGTTGCCATTGCACAGATAAACGTCCTTGCAGGAGAAATCCCTGCCGCAAGCATAGGTGCTATTATTACCATACCTTCAGGCACGTTTTGCAGAGCTATACCTCCTGCAATAAGCAGGGCTTCCGCTGTGTTATCCGAGCCGAATCCCACACCTGCCGCAATGCCTTCGGGCAGGTTGTGTATAGCAATAGCCATTACAAACAGCAGAATTTTATCAACATTGCCGTTTCCTTTATGCTCTTCAATATCTGCACCCACAAGCTTGTGGATATGCGGAACCAGCTTATCAATAAGGTTAAGACAGAGTGCTCCCGCAAAAATGCCTGCAACCGTAACTAAAATACCGTAATTTCCGCCGTATTCGAGCGATGGCAGTATAAGCCCGAGCACCGCCGCCGCAAGCATAACTCCCGCCGCAAACGACAGCACAATATCGCTGAATCTGTGCGATAATTTTTTAAATATAAATCCTATAACCGCACCTATAAGAGTGGCTCCGCCTACCCCGAGTGCCGTCAGTAATACCATTCCCATAAATATCACCTTTTATTATTTTTTCTGAAAAAGCACACGCCATTTCTGACTGATAGAATGACATGTGCTTTATTTTCTGCCAATTTTTGTTTTTCAGAGTTTCATTTAGTAAACAATCATTAATTACGGTACGAGCCATCAGGCGTTAATTAATTATTGGTTACATCACTTATATACGGGTTCGCAGGTAAGATTTATTCCAAGTCTGCGGAATATTTTTTCATCTACGTTTGACAGCATTACCGATGAATGAAGCTCACAGCCTCTCAGTTTGCTGAGCTGCTCCATCGCAAGCTCTGCCCGTTCGTCCGTTGCCGCACATATAGAAAGTGCTATAAGTACCTCATCCGTATGAAGTCTCGGGTTTCTGTTGCCGAGATGGTCGGTTTTCAGATGCTGTATCGGTTCTATTATAACCGGCGAAATAAGATGTGCCTCATCCTCAATTCCTGCCAGTGCTTTAAGTGAATTAAGAAGAAGAGCCGATGACGCCCCCAGAAGGTCTGAGGTTTTTCCTGTGATAATCGTCCCGTCCGGAAGCTCAAGTGCCGCCGCCGGTGCTCCTGTTATTGCCGCTTTCTGAAGTGCCGGACCTATCACCTTTCTGTCATTTGGTGTTACCCCCGCTTTTTTCATGAGCAGCTCAAGCTTGTATACTACATCATCCGGTATCGTGCCTTTTCTCTGGTCACAAAGTGCTGTATAATATCTACGCAGGATTTCCTGTCTTGATGCTTCTTTTGCAACTTCATCATCAACAATACAGTTCCCCGCCATATTTACGCCCATATCTGTAGGAGATTTATAGGGACATGATCCCAGAATTTTTTCAAGCATTGCTTTAACAACAGGGAAAATTTCGACATCACGGTTATAATTTACTGTTGTCTCTCCGTATGCATCAAGATGGAACGGGTCTATCATATTTACATCGTTAAGGTCAGCCGTAGCCGCCTCATACGCCAGATTAACGGGATGTGTCAGAGGTATATTCCATATCGGGAATGTTTCAAACTTCGCATATCCGGCTTCTACGCCACGTTTATGCTCATGATAAAGCTGAGACAGACAGGTTGCCATTTTCCCACTTCCGGGTCCCGGTGCGGTAATTACAACAAGCTCTTTTTCTGTTTCAATATATTCATTTTTACCGTAACCTTCATCGCTTACTATTTTAGCAATATCAGACGGATATCCTTCGATTGTGTAATGGCGGTACACACGTACGCCTAACGATTCCAATCTTTTCTGAAAAGCTATCGCTGTAGCCTGTCCGTCAAACCTGGTCATAACCACGCTTCCTACATAGAGTCCTATCGAACGGAAACAATCTATCAGACGTATAACATCAAGGTCATATGTGATACCCAAATCGCTACGCTGTTTGTTTTTTTCAATATCTGCGGCATTTATTGCAATAACTATTTCTATTCTTTCTTTAAGCTGAAGCAGCATTTTCAGTTTACTGTCAGGCTCAAATCCGGGCAGAACACGTGAGGCATGATTATCGTCAAATAATTTTCCGCCAAACTCCAGATACAGCTTTCCGCCGAATTTGGAAATTCTGTCTCTAATATGCTGCGACTGTAAATGCAGATATTTTTCGTTATCAAATCCTATTCCCACCGATGAGCACTCCTTTAATAATATTATACTATTTTAATTATATAACAAAACAAAAATATTTTCAAGTATTTCCGCATTTTTTTTATCCGCTCTCTGATATTTCATTAAAAGTGACAATATTTTACCAAAAAGCTGTATATTTTTTCACACCTTATTTCAGTCTCTGTTTAAGTATTTCCTTAAACTCTCCCCTGCTCATATCATCTACGCCTTCAATTATATCTATTTTCATATCCCTGGCGCGTTGCATGATATATTTGCGGCTTTCGGCATCAGAGCTTACATAGGTTGTCAGTAACACTTTTTTCGCGTATTCACCGCCGAATTTTTCCGCTACGGTATTCAGCTCATACAATGCCTCTTTTCTGACCTCACCATTTTTGCATGAAACAAAAATCGGAATCAGCCCTTTCATCACAATTACATCTATTTCATTTCTTGTTTCTTTTTTGTCTGATTCCTCACCGTAGATTACGCCATCCCAGTCAACAAAAACACCTATATCGGTATCATCGTATACTCCTTCGTTTTCACGAAGTTCCTCAACAGTCATAAATGCATAAAGCTCCAGAATATTCCCTGCTTTTGAAAGACAACGTCTTACCTGATTGTTTTTATACCTGAATTTTACGGTTTCCTCATCTGCTTCAAATTCGCAAATCAACCCTTCTCTCACAAGCCCTGTCATTATACGTCGATTTAAAATCACATCTTGGTTTTCTTCTCGCAACCATTTTAAGTTTGCGGTTACACAAAGATTATCATCAACACTTCCGAATTTTTCAAAACATTCCAGTACCCCGGACTGCCTGTTCCACAATCCGCAATTCGGACTGCAAAGCTCCCACATTTTCTCAATATCACGTTTAAAATCATCAGTTAGCTTCCAGCCATTTTCGTCTTTTCCCCCGCTGACAATCGCCCCACCGTGCAACGTTACGCATTCTTTTATGGTCATAGCCATTTTTTCAGGCTCGTGGGTATCGTCACAGCCCATAACGCGTATAAGCTCACCTGTGCGGACGTTAAACTGTATAACAGGAATATTCCGCAAAGTTGCTACCACTCCCATTGCCGTAAGAACCATTTCCTCGCCACCCGTCAGGTCAAAACAGCAATCCTCATTTCTCTCGGTTATATATTCAAGCTTTTGTCTGATTTCATCAAAATTATATCTGCCAACAATTTCAAATTCAAGTGATATATCTATTCCCTTCAGATCAAAAAACCGTTTTAAATCAGATTTTTTCTTCTCGCTCATCATCTTCTTAAAACCTACAAATATTATTTTCTCCGGCAGACAGCCCAATCCCGCTACAACATTTTCAAGCTGACAGCTGTCAAATAATTCTATTAATGTCTTCATTTCAATCACTTCCTATACTGTTTTTCACATTTAACCGCAAACAAAACGGCAGATTTTCTTTGCAATATTTTAAACCACTCTTATTGGTTGAATTTATAATTCAAAATATCTTCAACTAATTTTACTACTCTGTTAATATCTTCCTCCATCCTATCTTCCTCAACAAAAATGCACTGAATGTTTAATAAGTAAAATTTATACATTTCAGGTAATTCTTCAGGAGAAATATCAATAAACACCGGAATAATACATGCATTTAGCTGAACTGCCATTTCCAGCTCAGCTTGTACAAAGCTGGAATTAATTGAGTTTTTAGATATAAAAACGATGACGCACCCATGATCTGCTGCTACTTCTAACTGCTTGAGAATATTTTCTCTCCAATCCAGACCAATGATCGCCGAATTATCTGAAAAAACTTTTAAGTTTCTCTCAATCAATTTATCTCGAAACTTTGATATTAAATTTTCATCCTGATGTGAATATGACAGAAAAACACGCATACTGTCCATTATTCTTCTTGATATATCATCCGCATCATATTTGTCCAGATCAATTACGCGAACAGTTTTACTACCGACAGATTGTATGTATTCGCGTTCTTTTTGCACCCATTTGGAATTTCTGGCGTTTTCGCTATCAAGATATACAAATACTTCCCTGGCATCAATTTCTCTTTTTATAAGCCCTTCGACCTCATCGTCGTCTGTTAAACACTTAAGATAAAAGCATAGCGGTTCAAAGCCTTGTTTCTCCAATGCATTACGTATTTCTCTGACCTTCTTTATGTCTTGATGTGAATGCGATATAAATACATATCCGCCTTCGCCATTACCAAACATTTTACTTATTTCGCCAGCCATAAATCACACCTCTAAGCAAATTTCTTTTTAGCCACATTTTAAGTATAGCATATTTTTTCAAAATTTTCAATATATATTTTAATTTTTTATGCATCTTAAAAATGTAAAATATACTTGACATTTTTCACAAACTATGTTACACTTAAAATGTAAAGCATACTATACACTTATATGTCAGGAGGATATATGTGCAAAATAAGATTAAAGAATTCCGCAAATTGAAAAATTTAACCCAGGATGATCTGGCAAAAGTGGTTGAAGTGACAAGGCAGACTATTATTTCCCTTGAAAACGGAAAATATGTTGCTTCTCTTCAGCTTGCCTTTAAATTAGCCCGATATTTTGACGTAGCCATCGAAGATTTATTTATTTTTGAGGAGGAATGATTATGAATTTTAAAAAGAAACTAAAAACCAGATTATATATTTCGATTATCTATATAGCTCTTGGAATTATGATGATTGCCGGCACTTTTATAATCGAAACAGACAATTCCTTTATCTCCTCTTTTGGGTTTGCTTTGACAGTAATGGGAATTGCTCGTATCAGAAATTATTTTATAATTACCAGAAATGAAGAAACAATCAGAAAACAGCAAATTGCCGAAACAGATGAAAGAAATATTTCCATTATGCATAGAGCTAAAAGCAGTGCATTTTCTGTATATACTCTGCTTTCAGGTTCAGCAGTAATTGTCCTTTCGCTTTGTGGTATGCACGAGGCGGCAAAATGGATTTCTTATTCCGTTCTTTTGCTTGTCCTGATATACTGGATTTGCTACCTGATTTATTCCAGAAAATCTTAAACAAAAAGGTGCCGCAGGGAAGCCTGTTTCCTGCGGCGGATATA
>JAZOTK010000180.1:0-4253 GCA_045657605.1 Clostridia bacterium | reverse complement strand
AAAAGAAGATTTCGTAACTATTGATATTGTTAAAGGTAAAGCGGCATATGTAGCGGCATCTGACAAAATATCAACCCTTTCGGGAAAAATAGACAGTATCGAGCTTGAACCCGAATTTGCAATTTATATTGATGCTGACGGCGAAATCACAAAATATACAGCACAGAAGGCTCCTGAAGTAAAAAGAAACAACAAATCAGCAACCCTGGCAGACCTTATGGCAGGCGACAGTGTTAAAATCACAATGGAATACGGTGTAATCAGCGAAATTACAGCTACAAGCAAAACAGCTACAAAAACAGGATTCCTGCAGGAAATCACAATCTCCAACACACCGTCAATCGTAGTAAAAGTAAATGATGAGCTGACAAAATATGCAGTGCTCAGAGATGTTGATATCACACGTGACGGCAAAGAAGCTACAATGTACGACCTGAGAATAGGGGACAACGTTACAGTTAAGCTTGAGGGAACTACAGTTACAGATGTTACCATTACATCTGCAGTAGAAAATTCTTCAACAACAGGCGTTGTAACATATATCAATTCTTCATACGGCTATCTTAAACTTGCCGATGTGAACGAGCTTATCTTCACAAACAAAGCGAAGGTGCAGGACAAAAATGGTAAAGCCCTGGCTCTCAGAGACATTAAAGAAGGTACAACCATTACCGTATTCGGTACACAGACACCCGGAAGCTTTGAAGCAACCCTTCTTGTTATAGTAGATTAATAAAATTTGGATTTTCCGTGGGAGCCACCCGGCTTCCACGGAAAAAACATTTATAACGCCTATCTGGCATTTGGTAAGCGGAAAGTGAGCAGGAAATGATTAAAAAAATTATATTATGGTGTCTTATCATAATAAATGCTTCGGCGATTTTTATATTCTCGTCGCAGCCGGCGGAAATCTCCTCGGACGTAAGCGGGGGTATCGTAAGAAAAATTATTGAAACTTTGCCGGGGATAAAAGAATTACCACAGCAGGAAAAAGCGGAGATATATGAATTAATACACACAGCAGTACGTAAAATCGCACATTTTACATTATACACCCTGCTGGGTATCTGGGTATTTCTGCAAAGCAGGGAATATAACCTGAAAAATCCTGCCGTCTTTACTGTGACAGTCTGCCTTTTTTATGCGATATCTGATGAACTGCACCAGCTGTTCTCAAGCGGCAGGTCGTGTGAACTGCGGGATATGTGCATAGATACAGCAGGAGCGGTGTTCGGGGTTCTGTTGGTAATTATGATTGAAAAAATAAAAAATAAATATATATCTTGTACAAAAATTCGATAAGTTACTTTACAAACCGACAATAATATGGTAAAATATAATAAATATTACAAAGGAAAAGGGGTATGTAAAAATGGATCCGATTTATGTTGGATGGTTATCAATTATTCCTCCGATTATTGCAATAGGTCTTGCATTAATCACTAAAGAGGTAATCTCATCACTTCTGATAGGTATTTTATCAGGTACACTCATTTATTCCATCGGCACAGGCGCCAATGTAATAGTAGGTACTGTAGAAAACACCTTCAGCTTAATGTCAAGCAAAATTGATGTTGACATCATTCTGTTCCTCGCACTGCTCGGAGCACTTGTTGCGGTTATGAACGCCGCAGGCGGTTCAAGAGCATACGGTAAATGGGCGGCTAAAAAATTAAAGAGCAAATCAAGCTCACTTCTTGCAACAGCTATTCTCGGCGTTGTAATCTTTATTGACGACTATTTTAACTGTCTCACCGTTGGTACAGTTATGAAACCCGTTACAGACAAATATAAGGTATCACGTGCAAAGCTGGCATACGTTATTGATGCAACTGCAGCACCCGTATGTATTATAGCTCCTATTTCGAGCTGGGCAGCGGCAGTAGGCTCAAACCTTGCAGTAACAGGCAAGTTTGAAAGTGACCTTGCAGCATTTATAGCAACAATTCCTTATAACCTTTATGCAATACTTTCCATCGTAATGGTAATTATAATCTGCTGTACACGTATGGATTTCGGACCTATGGCTAAGGTTGAAGCTTATGCTGAAGCAACAGGCGATGTAGGCGATATCAGCAAAAATAGCGAAGTTGAAGATGAAGAAGAAACAAAAGGTACAGTATGGGATATGATAGTTCCCGTTATAGCACTTATCGTATTCTCGATACTTGCAATGCTTCACAACGGCGGATTCTGGGGCGAAGACCCGGCATACCACACAATAGCGGCAGCATTCGGTAACTGTAGTGCATCTCCGGCTCTCGTACTTGGCGGTTTTGCAGGACTTGTTGTAGCATTCTTAATGTATGTACCCCGTGGTCTTGTTAAATTCAGAAAATTCACAGACGGAATCACAGAAGGCGTAAAAGCTATGGTACCGGCTGACATTATACTCATTCTTGCATGGACAATAAGCGGTGTTTGCCGTGACCTTCTCGGTACAGGCGAATTCGTAGCAGGCATTGTACAGGGCAGCAGCTTCCCCGTTATGCTTATACCGGCAGTTGTATTTGCAATAGCAGCATTCCTGTCCTTCTCAATGGGTACAGCATGGGGAACATTCGGTATTCTTATACCTATCATCGTTCCCGTATGTTCAGCTATAGCACCCGAACTTATGGTTGTTGCACTTTCAGCAACACTTGCAGGTAGCGTATTCGGCGACCACTGTTCACCGATTTCCGATACAACAATCCTGTCCTCTACGGGTGCAGGCTGTGACCACATTCAGCACGTATCAACCCAGCTCCCGTATGCACTCACGGTAGCGGTATGCTGTTTTGTAGGCTACATAGTAGCAGGTCTTACAAATGCAAATATATGGGCAACACTCGGAGTATCAGTAGTGCTTCTTGTTGCGGCAATAATTGTATTACACAAAATTTCCGCAAAAAAAGCACAGAAAGCGTAAGTAATTTAACTTAAATAAAGGTCGGTACAACGTAAACATCACGTTGTACCGATTTTTTTTGAAAAAATTTTTATAAAAACATAAATTTCTTTTGACTTTTTCAGATTTTGTGGTATAATATATATAGGGGTTTTATATACATACCCCGTACATATTTTTTGCGGAGGAAAAATGCTATGTGGCAAGAAATAAAACGTGCCTTTAAAAGCATTGATAAAGTCCTGCTGTTTATTGTGCTGAGCCTTTGTTTTATCGGCATAATATCAATTTTCAGCGCAACAAGAGCTATGACGGGCGGCACTAAATTTATCATCGTCCAGAGCGGAGCTTTTCTTGTCGGCTTTGTTATAATGTATTTTATGTCGGCATTTGATTATGAAAATTTCGGCAACCAGACAAAACTGCTGTACGCCGTTAATATAATATTACTGACAGTCGTGCTGTTTCTCGGAACAGGAGAAGAAGTGGGCACAAAAGGCTGGATAAGATTTGCGGGGATAGGCATACAACCGTCCGAGCTTGTAAAAATCGGATTTGTGCTTACCTTCGCAAAACACATGGAACGTAACGAAACTGATGTTAACAGATTTCTGCCGTTTGTAGGTATGCTGCTTCACGCAGGCGTTCTTATAGGAATGGTACTGCTCCAGCCGGACTACGGTACCGCTATGGTATATATGTTTATGTTCATCTGTATGGTATTTGTAGCAGGACTGCATTACCGCATCTTTGCGGGAGCGCTTGCGGCATTTGCGGGCTTTGCACCCATAGCCTGGTTTTTCATATTAAAACCGTACCAGAAACTGAGATTTTTAAGCTTTTTCAATCCGGAACAGGACCCTGCAAATGCGGGCTACCAGGTTATGCAATCGAAAATAGCAATAGGCTCGGGCGAATTTACGGGCAGACACCTTCTGCAGGGACCGCAGACACAGCTGGGCATACTTCCCGCAAAACATACAGACTTTATTTTCGGCGTAATAGGCGAGGAATTCGGATTTATCGGTGCAATGATGGTAATAATACTGCTTTTTGCACTTGTTATAAAATGCTTTATGACGGCAAATAACGCAAGAACAGCTTACGGTAAATATATCTGTATCGGCATAGGAGCGATGTTTTTATTCCAGACATTTGAAAATATCGGAATGTGTATGGGCGTTATGCCGGTTACGGGAATACCACTACCGTTTTTAAGCTACGGAGGCTCGTCAATGCTGACGAACCTGATAGCGGCGGGACTTGTTATGAGCGTAAGCTCAAGAAAGAAAACTATTAATTTCTGAAGGGGTAATGATATTGGATAACAGAGCCATAGGAGTATTCGACTCAGGTCTTGGCG
>JAZOTK010000179.1:0-10743 GCA_045657605.1 Clostridia bacterium | reverse complement strand
ACTGATGATATGCAAAATGTCATTCAATGTGTTCTCAGCGGAATGACGGCTATTATTTTTGACAGCGCAAGAAAAGCACTTCTTTTTGATATACGAGGCTTTGACCGACGTGGTATATCCGAACCTTCGGACGAAGCGGTCATAAAAGGCGCAAAAGACTGCTTTATAGAGGTTTTCAGAATAAATACGGCACTTATACGTCGCAGAATACGCTCGCCTCATCTGGTAATAGAGCAGGCTCTGGCAGGGGAGGTATCACGTAACGATGTCGCCATCGTATATATTGACAATATTGCGGATAAAGAGCTTGTTGAACGTGTAAAACAAAAACTTAAAAAAATCAAAGTGGATAATATATCCACACCGGCGTTTATTGAAGAATTTGTTGCCAATAATAATATGAGCATTTTCCCGCAGGCAATGTATACACAAAGGCCGGACAGATTTTGTGCCAATATTACAGACGGTAGGGTAGGACTTATAATAGACGGAATACCTTTCGGATATATATTGCCGTGTCAGCTGCCGATGCTTATGCAGTCGCCGGAGGATTATGCACAGAATTATGTTATGAGCAGTATTTTACGAGTTTTGAGGTATATTGCAATATTTATAACTTTGCTCCTGCCGGCATACTATGTTTCAGTAACGACTTTTCAGTATGAAATGATACCATTGCAGCTTGCACTTTCAATTCAGGAGGCAAAACAGGAAGTTCCGTTCTATTCGTTTGTTGAGGTGATAGCTATGCTGATTGCCCTTGAAATCCTCATAGAAGCGGGACTCAGGCTACCTAAAACGATAGGGCAGGCTATGTCTATAGTGGGCGCTCTTGTGGTCGGACAGGCGGCGGTAGAGGCAAGTTTTGTTTCTCCTGCGGTTGTAATTGTAATTGCCATAACGGGAATTGCAGGATTTACCGTACCAAATCAGGACCTGGGAAATGCATTTCGTATCACAAGATTTTTACTTGTTATTTTAGCTTCTCTTGCCGGAATTTACGGAACTGTTGTAGGTATCATAATAATGCTTATACACCTTTGCAGTCTTGAAAATTACGGGATTGCATATATGTCGCCGTTCGTTGATGCAAGCCGCAGCAGAATAACAGATACTCTGCTACGTGTTCCGGTAAGATTTTTTAAATTCAGACCGGAAAAGCTGGCAAGCAAAAACAAGCGTAAACAGGAGTGATTTTTTGAAATTTTGTTTGATTTTTCTTATACCGCTTATTTTTTCAGGCTGTAAAACCGATATGAACAGAAATGAAATTGCGGATATGGATTTTGTCAGAGTTATGGGAATTGACAGGAAAGAAGGATTTACAGTATCCCTTCTTTTTGAAGAAAAAGAAAAGTCTGTTATTAAATCCGCCACAGCACCTACCGTTTTTGAAGCATATGAAGAGATTGCAAACGAAAACGTAAAACCGATTACTCTGGCACATACGAAATATTTCGTTCTCGGGCTTTCTGCAACGGGACAGGGGACTGAAGAAACTGTTGATTTTATTACCCGCGAGGAAAAAGTAAAAACAGACGCTACAGTATATATTACAGAATCAGCAGAGCAGTTTTTGTCATCTGCCGAAAAGCTGTCGTCATCACTTGAACTTCTCAGTCGAAAACCTATGTTTTTTTCGGTAAAACAGTCAAATACGCTTACAGATATTTTTAATCCCGAAACCACATCACTGATTCCTGTACTTGAAATAAAAGAAAATACCCCGGTTCCTTCAGGATATGCGGTTATGCAGGATATGACGCTTAAAGCTGTATCAGACAGCGATATAGCGGTAGGACTTAATTTTCTCGGGAACCGTGTACGTTCGGGCAGTATTTTTACAGAATACGGCGGAATGGTTATATACGACAGTAAAACAAAGATAAAAGATGATATAAAAATATTTTTCAAAACAAACATAAAAGAACTTAAAGAAAAATGCGATTTTTCCGATTCAAAATATATAGATATGCTTACCGAAGCACAAAACAGATACGTTGCGGAACTTGTAGATAAATCGTTAAATTTTTTAAATAAAAATAATATAAAATATCCGGATAAAACACCGGATAATACAGCTGTTACAGTAGAATCAAAAATTACCGGAACTTTTGATATTGAATAAACGGGGGAGATTTTTTGGACAAAACACTAACGTCAAGACAGGTTATTATGACATATCTGCTTATAACAATTTCGCCCGTAATAAGAGATATTCCTAATATAGCAGTAAAAAAATCCGGAAACGGTGCAATTTTTGCAGTTATAATTTCCTTTTTAATGACTGTATTTCTGTTGTTTTTGGTAACCCGGATACTTAATAAAAGCAGCGGCAGAAATATTTATGATATTATAAATGATTCGGCAGGACGGATAGCGGCAAAAATAACAGTTTTCCTATACGCGCTGTGGGCGTTTTTATCCGCAGGAGTATATATGCAGTATTATGCCGGTAGGTTTAATTCTACTATAATGCCTTATACAAGCCGCGATTTTTTTGTTGCTGTTATGTTGGTGCTTGTTTTCCTTGTATTCAGAAAAAATATTAAAACAGTTTGCAGAATTTCAGAGCTTTCTTTTCCGGTAATAACGGTAATTCTGGCAATTCTGATATTACTTGCATTGCCAGTGATTAATGTCCGTAATTTTATTCCGGATAATATTTCTGTAGGAAAAATCATCTGTACCGGTGCCGATATAGGCTCGGTAGGCGGTTATCTTATGCTGACGCTTTTTTTCTGTGACAGGATACGTGACCCGAAAACCTTTAACCGCAAGGCGTTTTGGGGCAGTATATATTTCGCGGTTTTTGTATTGGCAATTTTTGCCGTTATAATAGGAATTAACGGCATTTCACTCACCGCAAGACTACCGCTGCCGTTTTTTACAACAGTAAAACAAATTTCATCCTTCGGGCTTGTAGAAAGAGTTGAACCACTACTTATTTCTATATGGCTAATTTCAGATTTTATCGTAATTTCGACATTTGTATCTGTCTGCCTGCTGTGTATTAAATGGACGTTTGAAATAAAGAAAATACATTATTTTATAATACCGATATTAATTTGTCTTTATATATTTTCAAAACTCTTTAATGTAACACAGTTTGAGCTTGAATATTTCAGTGCAACGGTTATGCCGGCAGTAAACTTTGCTTTTCAGTATGTAATACCGATATTTATTTTTTTACTGCCACGGAAAGAGGGTATTAAAAAAGCACCGTAACTATTTTACGGTGCTTAATCTTTATTCAGGTAATATTTCCTGTCCGGCTTCCGGCGTTTCTACGGGAGCAGATGTTGCTTCCGGTGCCTCCTCCGGGGAAGGCGCGGGAGTTGAGGTGATGTTTTCCGCAGGGATTTCAGGAGTAGAAGCGGGTTCTGCAACGACAGGTTCAGTCAGGGCAGGACCACGTCTTTGCTGTTTTGTTACCGTCTTATATACGCTTTTTGAAACAAATTTACGTTCCGTGAACTTACCATCATGGTAATAATTTTTATAAGTCTCAATTACATATCCTGTTTTTCCGTTAACATCAGTTACTGTTTCGCCCGCCGGAAGGGTCGGGTCATCTTTTATAACGGTTTCATAGTTATTCGTCCTGACAGTTACATTTTCAAGTTCAATTTTCATAGATTTATCAAGTTTTTCGCCTGTAAGTTTCGCTGTAATACCTGTGTTTGTGAATTTAGTTTCAATTTTAAGCGGAGCATTTGTGTTGTTGATAAATCTGAAATCAATTTCACCGCTGGCTACAGTTGCATCCTGACCAAGCGGAACATATCCTACAGTAAGACTGTGATTAAATCTTTTTGTAATTTCAAGGTCGGCATAAAGAGTAGCCGTATAAAGTGCAGAAGATACCTGGCAGACACCGCCTCCTATATCCTGCTCAACCTTGCCGTTATTATATACATTTGCAATTTTATAACCACCAGCTACTGTTATCGGTTCGACATTGGACAGATAACGGAATTCTTCGCCGGGATTAACTATTATACCGTTAATTTTCTCTGCCGCAAGACGCACATTTTGAAGTCTGTTACTGTTTTGGTCGGTAATTTTTGATGTATATTCCGCCAGAACATCAGGAAACATATCCGATGTATCAACCTCGGTAACTGTCGGCGGAACAATCACTAAATCGAGATAATATGCCTTATCATTATTTTTGTTTTCCGATAAAAGCGTTTTTAGCTCCTCTTTATCAAAGTCATAACCGTTTTTAGCTTTTATAAGATACTGCTTACCGTCACGGTTTTCTATAGAGGCATTTACCGGAGGAATAGCAACCTCGCTGTAAATAGTATCAACATCAAAAGGAGTAGGTTCCTCCTGCGTTTTTGTTATGACAACTTCGCCACCCTTACCGGAGGCAAGTATCTCTTTTATATCATCCGTTGCCAGTATCCGATTTATTTCAAAGCCCGCTTCGCCGTTCACAAGACGAAGGCGATCATTCTTTATTTCAAAGAAATTTTCAATCAGGGGTTTATCTATATCTGTAGCATATGTATCAATAACTTTTGCAATAGATTCTTCTGCATATACAGACACGAGAGAAATCCTTTCAGGACTTATCGCAAGACCGATTGCTTCAATTCCGTTACTTATAAAATTTCCTCCGTTTGCAATATTATATGCGTTATCAGCGGTTTGCCTAATGTCATATTCCGCAACAAGCTCGGAAAAGGGGATTTCCGTTACGGAATCTTCATAAATAATCGTTACTTTTTCATTTGCAAGTGAATCGGAAGCGAGTTCATCCAGCGCTAAAACGGCTTCCTCTCGCGACATACCGCCTAAATCAAGTTCATCTACAAAAACACCGTTTTTTATGGTGTTTCCTGACCCGAAAGCAAGCATAACGGTAATGAAAAGTACCGACAAAAGCGTTACCGCCGAAACAGGTATGATAATTTTCAAATTTTCCTTAAAATTAAATTTTTCAGCATTTTCAGTCATTATATTTCCTCCAAAAAAGAGTTTTTTCGCAACTACATCTATAATATATTATTTCTTTTTCTCAATTATTACCGCAAGTGGGGGACAGTTAGGGCGATTTATATAATCATGTAATAAAACTGTATATTTTTTAAAATCTACAGTTTTAAGGTATTCCATCAATGCATTTTTCTCGTCAAACCCCGAATCTCCGCCGTAATATACTCCTATAGAAACAATTCCGCCGGGACGAAGAAGTCGCAAAGACGCTTCAATTGCTTTTTTAGTGGTTTCAAAACGTGTAGCTATATTATGGTCTCCACCGGGAAGATATCCTAAATTAAACATTATTGCCGAAACAGGCGTATCAACGTAGTTTTCCATATTTTCGTGCCCGTCACAGACAAGTGTTACCCGGTGTGATACATCATTTGCTTCTAAAAGCTTTTTTGTGTTTTCAAGAGCCATTTTTTGAATATCAAACGCCGTAACACGTCCGCTGTCACCGACAAGCTGTGCAAGCATCAGGGTATCGTTACCGTTTCCCATTGTAGCGTCAATAACACAATCTCCGGAAGTAACGGTTGATTTTATATAAAAATGAGTTATGGAAAGCGTACTTTCAAAAAACATATCTGTCTCCTCTTAAATTAAAACATATCACCTTAATTATACAACTATTTAAATAAAAAATCAACACTTTTCGGATATTTTTTTAATATTGTAACATACTAACAGAAAAACGGAGGTTAAAATGAGTAATAATAGTGAAAAATCAAATGAAAATATGATAGATTACGGCATTGCGAAAATAAACGGCAGACACGGAAAAATTTATTGTATGTCCGTAATAGGGCAGGTAGAAGGACATAATATTCTTCCTCAGGATGTAAAAACAACAAAATACGAGCACCTGATACCAACACTCGTCCGCATCGAGGAAGACGATGAAATAGAAGGTCTGCTTATTATGCTCAATACCATGGGTGGTGATGTGGAAGCGGGACTTGCGCTTGCTGAACTGATTGCGGGACTAAGTAAGCCTACGGTATCTTTAGTTCTTGGAGGCGGTCACAGCATCGGAGTGCCGCTTGCAGTTGCATCAAAATACTCGTTTATTGCACCGACAGCGACAATGACTGTGCATCCTGTAAGAATGAACGGAACAATTATTACCGTACCGCAGTCATTTGATTATCTGATGAAAACTCAGGAGCGGGTAATAAAATTTATAGTTTCTCATTCAGAAGTGGAGGAAAGCTGCCTGAGGAAACTTATGATGACTACCTCAGAACTTGCAAATGATGCCGGAACAATTATGTATGGCGAAGATGCCGTAGCTACAGGGCTTATCAATGAGGCAGGAACCGTCTTTGATGCTCTTGAAAAACTTCAGGAAATGATAAAGAAAAAATAAAAAAGTCGTGCAGCTTTGCACGACTTTTTTGTCAGCAATTTTCGATAAACTTACAAATATCTTCCAACTCATGGGTAAGCGTAAGGTTGACAACTTTTGAAACTGCATTATTTACTACTGAATAAGGATTATCCTTGTTTACCGGCATGTCATCCTTGTGCTCGTCCAAACGGCGAAGTCTGCTGTTTATTTCAGATATGATTTTCTCTTTCATACAAATCACCCCCGAAATATTATATACCGAAACGCGAAAAATATTATACGCTTTTTGCCGTAAAAAACAGATATAATCCACCCGAAATTACAGGTATTCTCAGATTTAAGAAATTAAAATGGAATAATTTTAATAATTTTAAAAAAATTTTGAAAAAACACTTGCTATTTTATATTAAATATGATACAATAATAATATACAAAATACAAGGAGGTTCTCACCATGTTAAAATTTATTATCGGAACAAAAGGAACAGGTAAAACAAATAAACTCATAGAAACGGTAAATGAGGCTGTAAAAATAGATAAAGGCCACATTGTATTTTTAAATAATAACAGTCAGCGTCATATATTTGACCTTGATTATAAGGTAAGAATGATAGATACACACAGCTATAATATGGTTTCTTACAAAACTCTTTACGGTATGCTTTGCGGAATATTATCACAGGATTATGATATTTCCAACATATTCATTGACAGCATAACAAAGGTTGTAACAGGAGAAGATATTAAAGAAGCTGAAGAAGCTATCGCTGATATTGCTGCTCTTTGCGAAAAGAACGATGTAAATATGGTTGTAACAGCAAGTGTAGCAGAAACAGATGCTCCTGAGTTTATTAAAAAATACTTATAATTAAATCTTGTATAATTCGGTGATGTGCCCTCGGCGACACATCACCGGTTTTACATTGAACGGAGGAAACATAATGAAATATCAAAGTACAAGAAACTCTTTGCTTGAGGTCGATTCCGCATACGCTATCGTAAAAGGAATAGCTGAAGATGGCGGACTTTTTATACCGAAAGAAAAACCTCAGATATCAATATCCGATATAGAGAACTTAAGTAAGCTTAGTTATCGTGGCAGAGCCTGCGGTGTGCTAAGTCTGTTTTTATCTGATTATACACCCGAAGAAATAGAAAACTGTGTAAATAATGCATACAGTAAGGCAAAATTCGGAACTGAAGCTATCGCACCTCTCTACAAACTGAATGACAGCGAATATATTCTTGAACTCTGGCACGGTCCCACCTGTGCATTTAAAGATATGGCACTGCAGATACTGCCTCATCTTCTGAAAACTGCAATGAAGAAAACAGGCGTAGATAAAGAAGTTGTAATTCTTGTTGCAACTTCGGGTGATACCGGTAAAGCAGCTCTTGAAGGTTTTTGCGATGTTGCGGGAACTAAAATTATTGTTTTCTTCCCTGAAAATGGCGTAAGTGAAGTCCAGAAGCTTCAGATGCTTACACAAAAGGGCGAAAACGTATGTGTAGCAGGGGTTTACGGAAATTTTGATGATGCCCAGAGTGGTGTTAAGAAAATTTTCGGTGACAGCGAAATGGAAAAACTCCTGGCAGAAGGCGGATATCAGCTTTCTTCCGCTAACTCTATTAACTGGGGCAGACTTGTTCCGCAGATTATTTATTATATTTCTGCATACTGCGATCTTGTAAAAGCCGGAAATATTACAGCAGGGGATAAGGTTAATGTTTGTGTTCCCACCGGTAACTTCGGTAATATTCTTGCCGCTTGGTATGCAAAGTCAATGGGTCTTCCCATTAATAAGCTTATATGTGCTTCAAATGAAAACAACGTACTTACCGATTTTATAAGAACCGGTATTTATGATAGAAACCGCGAGTTTAAAACCACCATATCACCTTCAATGGATATACTTATTTCAAGCAATCTCGAACGACTTCTTGCTGATATGGCTGATGATAAATTTGTTAGCGACTGTATGAAAAAGCTTGCTGAAACAGGCAAATACGAGGTTACTGAAGATATTAAATCAAAGATTTCCGATAATTTTGCTGCAGGCTATTGTGACGATGAAAAAACAAAAGCTACCATCAAAGAAATTTGGGATAAATACGGTTATCTCACAGATACCCATACTGCTGTAGCTTGTGCGGTATATAATGATTATGTAGCGGAAACCGGCGATAATACAAAGACAATTATAGCCTCAACCGCAAATCCGTTTAAATTCAGCAGCAGCGTACTTTCCGCTATTTCTACCGCTGATGGTATGACTGAATTTGAAATGCTTGATAAGTTATCAGCACTTACCGAAAATAAAATACCTGCTTCGTTAGATGAGCTTCGCACAAAAACTCCCAGATTTGATAAAAAAATAAATAAAGAAGCAATGCCTGAAGCTGTTAAGGAATTTTTAGGTATATAAATGGGACTTTATGCAATGGCGGATTTTCATCTTGCGGTAGGAGTTGAAGATAAGCCGATGGATGTTTTCGGCGGCAGCTGGCATGGATATATGGAAAAAATCAAAAAAAACTGTCATGATATATTGACCGATAATGATGTACTTCTCATCCCGGGAGATATATCGTGGGGAACATATACATCACAGGCAGAAGCCGATTTAGAATTTATAAATTCATTACCGGGAACCAAGGTTATCAGCAGAGGAAATCACGATTATTGGTGGACCAGCGCTAAAAAGCTCGGAGAGATGAAAGAACGGCTCGGACTCAGTAGTTTGGTTTTTATGCATAACAGCTTTTTCAAATATGAAAATATTGCCGTGTGCGGAAACCGTGGTTGGAATTATTCCGGCTCAGAAGAAAATATAAGGATATATAACCGCGAAGTATTGCGAATGGAGTTATCACTTGAACTCGCAGAACGCGAAGGGTTTAAAGAAAAGATAGCAGTAACACATTATCCGCCGATAAAACCGGACGGAACACCGGATGAAAATTATACAAATCTGTTTAAAAAATACGGTGTAACCCTGTGTCTGTACGGGCATCTTCACAACGTTTACAAAACAGATGCTTTTGAAGAAACATTTGAAGGTGTAAGATATAAACTCGTATCTTCAGATTATCTTATGTTTAAACCATACAGGATATTATAATAAAAATACGGAGGGAAATATGAAACATCTGCCAAATATACTGACATTTATACGTCTTCTTTTGGTGCCGGTGTTTGTATATCTGTTTTTCAGAAATACAACCGCGGCGGTAATAGTCTTTACAACAGCATGTTTAACGGATATTCTTGACGGATATATAGCAAGACACTATAATGCAATATCCAAATTCGGAATGTTAGCAGACCCGTTGGCGGACAAGCTGTTGCAGCTGAGTGCTTTTGTATGTCTTTATATTGCAGGTGTTCTGCCGCTGTGGGCTGTTATTGCGGTATTTGTAAAAGAATTTGCACTTATGTGCGGTGCTCTGTTCCTTCTTATAAAGAAGATTATAATCCCCTCCAATAAAACCGGAAAAACAGGAACGGTTATTATGGCTTCTGCCATTGTATATTCGATTGCTGTACCCGAGGCGCTGCCGTTTGTAAAAATGATTTTACCTTTCATAATTGCAGGTATGTCAATGGTTTCTCTCGGAGTATATCTTTATGTGTTTTTTGCAAGTCAAAAAGAGCAAAACAATCTTAATGCATAATATGATTTTACGCATACACCTCACAGGAAGAATTGTGGGTGTATGCTTTTTTCTTTATAATAATATGCACCTCATAATACTGAGGTGCATAACTATTCAGAATACGTATTCCGGCGCCACCATTACATAGCAGAAATAACTCCGTCTATCATTGTACCGAGAGAACGGAACGTATGATGCCCGCAACGTTTGCTGCTGTGGCGTTTCTTATCTATCATTATTCCGGCAGCAGCTCCTATTGCTGCACCGGCTACAAGACCTATTCCAAGTGTTTTGGTTTTCATAAATTACCTCCTGCAAAAAAATTGGCCGCCTTTTAATATTATTTTCAATTTTTCTATTGACTATACGACGATTTTGTATTAAAATATAATATAGAGATTTTATTTTTAAAATTAAAAATTTTTTCTGCCCAAAGACTATAATATTATCAACAACATTAAGTAGAGGTGAAGTTAAATGCCATTTCAGCCGTTATCGCAATTTGTACATGTAGGATGGATGGATATTATAGATATTCTTCTTGTAGCATTTCTTGTATATAAAGGATATTCCCTTGTTAAAGAAACCAGAGCCCAGCAGTTGCTTAAGGGAATATTTATACTTATCATTGCAACTCAGCTTAGCGAATGGATGCAGCTTAATACAATTAATTTTATTTTAAGAACGGTGATGGAATACGGTATTCTGGCACTTATAATCGTGTTTCAGCCGGAGCTTCG
>JAZOTK010000178.1:0-3595 GCA_045657605.1 Clostridia bacterium | reverse complement strand
TCTTTTACGGCATTTGCATTTGCACCGGGTGTGTTAAATACTACTATACCCTTTTCACTGCATTTATCTATCGGTATATTATTCACACCGGCTCCTGCTCTTGCAACAGCTTTAAGCTCTGCCGGAAGCTCCATTTCATGCATATTAAAGCTACGGAGAATTATAGCGTCCGGATTTTCTTCTGTATCAGATATGCTGTAATTTGCACCGAAATTATCAAGTCCGCATTTTGCGATTTTATTTAAGGTTTTTACTTTAAACATCTATATCCGCCCCTTATTTATTTTTTGCTTCAAAGTCTTTCATAAACTCAACAAGCTTTTTAACGCCTTCAACAGGCATTGCATTATATATGCTTGCTCTCATACCGCCTACTGTACGGTGACCTTTAAGATTAACGAAACCTGCTTCTGTAGCTTCTTTAATAAACTGTGCGTTCAGTTCTTCTGTAGGTGCTACAAAAGGTACATTCATAAGCGAACGGTCTTCAGGTACAACAGTTCCCTTGAACATATTTGAAGAATCAAGATATTCATAAAGGATAGCTGCTTTTTCCTTATTTATTTCTGCCATTGCACTTATACCACCAAGGCCTTTGAGCCATTCAAGCACCAGTTTGCATATATAGATTGTATATGTAGGAGGTGTGTTGTACATTGAACGGTCTTTTACGTGTGTATCGTACTTAAGCATTACAGGTGTGAAATCCATAGCGTTTCCTACCAGGTCTTTACGTACGATTGCAACTGTCAGACCTGCAGGAGCCATATTCTTCTGTGCGCCTGCATAAAGAAGTCCGAATTTATTTACATCAATTTCTTCTGACAGAATCATAGATGAAATATCTGCTACTAGCGGAACAGCTCCTGTATCAGGCAGAGTGTTGTATTTTGTTCCGTAGATAGTGTTGTTCATTGTGATATGAACATAATCTGCATCTTTATCAAACATATCAGCTGACAGTTTGGGGATATAGTTAAATACCTTATCTTCACTTGAAGCAACCTTTCTTACTTCGCCGTAACGGGATGCTTCAGCATAAGCCTTTTTAGACCACTGACCTGTGATTACGTAATCAGCTTTTTTGTTTTTGTTCATAAGATTAAGGGGTACCATCGAAAACTGTGTTGAAGCACCACCCTGCAGGAAAAATACATGATAATCGTCAGAAATTCCCATCAGCTCTCTGAGAAGGTCTTCTGCACCGTAAATTATGCTTTCATATACCTTTGATCTGTGGCTCATTTCCATTACCGACATACCGCTGTCGCCATAGCAGAGCATTTCCTCCTGAGCTTTTTTCAGAACTGCCTCGGGCAGCATAGAAGGGCCTGCCGAAAAGTTATATACACGATTCATATTAAAAACATTCCTTTCTGAATATAAAATTTTTGTCTATACTTTATAGTATACTACATTTTTTTTATTTCGTCAATATTTTATCAATATTTTTTCATTATTTTTTTAATAAAATACCTTTTTGAGTGCCAGTCCCTCCGGCGGTGCAGTTATTCCCGCCCTCGTCCTGTCTCTGCTCTCTATAATTTCCGGAATATCCGAAAAATTTATCTTACCGTTTCCCACATAAACCAGTGTTCCGGTAATTATTCTTACCATATTGTAAAGATACCCGTCGGCATGGATTGTTACGGTAATTTCACTACAATCGTTTTCAACCGTGAGACTGTAAATATTTTTCACCGTAGTTTTCTGCTGACCACCGCTTGCCATAAATGCCGTAAAATCATGTTGTCCCACAAAAAACTCAGTAGCGGCTTTCATTTTATCCGTATCAAGCCTTACCGGATAATGCCAGCTGTATCTGCCTGTAATGGGATTCCTGTGCGGCGAGTTATGAATTTTATATACATATATTTTCGATTTTGCCGAATATCTGGCGTGAAAATTCTCGTCTACGGTCTGTGCTTCTGTGCAGGCTATATCCTGCGGCAGATGTGCGTTTATGGCAAAAGGCAGTTTCTCATCGGGTATTTTAGTGTCTGTACGGAAATTACACACATATTCCATTGCATGAACTCCCGCATCGGTACGGCTGCATCCTGTAACCGATATTTTTTCGCCCGTAACACTTCCTATCGCTTCTTCAAGCGCCTGTTGCACTGTTATCCCGTTCTTTTGTATCTGAAATCCGTGATACCGGCTTCCGTCATAAGACAAAGTAAGCTTTATATTTCTCATAGCATCACCTTAAAATTTAAGCATATTACAGCATATCATACCTGCAAAAACGGCTATACAAATCAGCGTTGCCACACCATCTGTCATGCTGAATCTGAGCTGTTTGAGTTTTGTTCTGTTATCGCCACCTCTGTACCCTCTGCATTCCATTGCTACGGCAAGCTCGTCCGCACGTCTGAATGCACTTATAAACAGCGGTACAAGTATTGGTATAAGGGCCTTTGCTCTTTGAATCAGATTTCCGCTTTCAAAATCCGAGCCCCTGGCTGACTGGGCTTTTATTATTTTATCTGTTTCATCTATTATCGTAGGTATAAACCTGAGTGCTATTGTCATCATCATAGCTATCTCGTGGGCAGGAACACCTATTTTTGTAAGCGGTCTCATAAGGGCTTCTATTCCGTCCGTCAGCACGATGGGTGATGTTGTATATGTCAGAACGGAAGTTCCTACCACAAGAAAAATAAGTCTGAGCGACATAACCAGGGTAAGATATATACCCTCCCGGGTCAGTTTAATAATTCCAAACTCCCATATTTTCCCTTCACCGTCAGTTAAAAATAAATTTATTACTGCTGTGAAGATTATAAAAAACATCAGGGGTTTTATGCTCTTTACAACCATTTTACGTGTTATTCCTGCCATTTTATTAACCGCGCCTATAAACACCGCCGCCACAGCGTAACCTACCAGGTTATTTGACGAAAAAAGTGCTATTATAAGCCCCATAATAAGCAGGATTTTTGTTCTCGGGTCAAGCCTGTGCACCACCGATTTCCCCGGCAGATACTGACCCAGTGTTATATCCTTTAACATTGTCATTACCTCATTTAAAAAGTTTCAGTATTGCTTCTTTTGCCCTTGATACTGTGTAAATATCATCCGGCAGGCTGTATCCCCTGCTTCTTAAAATATTAACAAGTTTCGTTATCTGCGGCACATCAAGATTTATACTGCTCAGCCCTTCGCCCATACTGAATATATCGTGCACACTACCTTCTGCGGCAACAGTTCCGTTTTTCATTACAATAACTCTGTCCGCCATCTTGGCTATATCTTCCATACTGTGTGATACTAAAAGAATTGTCATATTCTTTTCTTTATGCATATAAGCAATGCGGTTTAAAATTTCGTTTCTGCCGTGCGGGTCAAGTCCTGCGGCAGGTTCATCCAATATAAGTACCTCCGGCTGCATTGCCAGCACGCCTGCTATTGCCGCACGCCTTTTCTGTCCGCCCGAAAGCTCGAAAGGCGATTTTTCGGCAAGTTCTGCCGGAAGTCCCACAAGTTCCATAGCTTCATAAGCTCTTTTTTCAGCCACGCTACTACTAAGTCCCATATTTTTCGGTCCGAAAGCTATATCTGCTATAACCGTTTCTTCAAACAGCTGATATTC
>JAZOTK010000177.1:0-10245 GCA_045657605.1 Clostridia bacterium | reverse complement strand
AATGCGATTGCTTCCGGAGAAACCGCATTATACTGTTTATAAACCCACTTTTTCATTCATTACCCCCAAGATAGTCAGATTTTTGTCTGAGCATACCAAAATCAGTTTGCCGCAGTGCCTCATACAATATGATAGCAACAGAATTTGAAAGATTCAAAGAACGGGTTTCTTCTTTCATCGGTATTCGTATACAGCTTTCAAGATGGTCTTTAAGAATATATTCCGGAATACCTGCTGTTTCTTTCCCAAAAATCAGGTAATCGTTGTCTTTAAACGATACGTCACTATAACAGTTAGGTGCTTTTGTGGTACAAAAATAATAGTTTCCGTCTGAGTTTTTTTCAAAAAAATCCGATATGTTTTCATAATAAGTAATATCAAGAAGGTGCCAGTAATCAAGTCCGGCACGCTTAAGCTTTTTATCATCAATAGTAAAACCCATCGGTTTTATAATATGAAGTCTGGCACCCGTAACACTGCAGGTGCGGGCAATATTTCCCGTATTCTGCGGGATTTCGGGTTCAAATAAAACAACATTAAAACTCAAACTAAAACTCACCTTTCGCTGTCTAATACTTCTTTGATTCCTTCCGCTATTGCATAAGCGGCTTCCGTACGTTTTGCCGGGTCTGAGAGAACTGAACGGTCATATTCGTTGCTGATAAATCCGGTTTCAATAAGTACCGCAGGCATTGTTGTATTACGCAGTACGGATAAATCATCTTCAGAACGTATTCCCGCATCTCTTGTGCCGATAGCTTCGAAAAGTCTGTCCTGAATAATCTGGGCTACGTCTTTCGATGACATTTTATCAGCATATTTTTCATCCTTAGCTTTGCTGTAAAGCGTAAGTGACCCGCTGGAAGCAGGATTATCAAAATAATTAACGTGAATACTTACAAACAGGTCAGCGCCAATCTCGTTAGCAAATTCCGAACGTCCTTTAAGAGGCTGGAACACATCAGTTGAACGTGTTGTTTCTACCCGTATTCCCATTTCTTCAAGAGTAGCTACTACTTTATTGGCAATATCCAGGTTAATATCTTTTTCTTTGAGTATTATATTTCCCTCACTGTCCTTAAATGCAGTTCCGCCATCATTTCCACCGTGACCGGCATCTATAACAACAAGCGGATTTTCGGAGAAATATTTTCCCGGCAGGGGTGTTGGCGCCGGTGTCGGTGAAACCGTAGGTTTAGCTGAAGGTGTAGCACTTACCGAAGGCGTAGCTGTTGGCGAGGCGGTAGGCTTTGCTGACGGAGTTGCTGACGGCGTGGGCGTCTGGGCATCACCGGCGTATGTAATAACAACGCTTACCTTCTTACGGTTATCAGAAATATTGAATTTATATGGCAGATACATATCGAGGTCAATTACTATCTTAAAAAACCCTTCGTGATTTGCCATTCGTATCTGCTGGATATTATTTTTCCCGATCTCAATAGGGGAGGGAGTCATAAGGTTAAATCCGCTAAGCTCAAGTACAAGTCTTTTTGGTGAATCCAGCGGATAAATCTTGTAATCCGAAAGGGGAGAGCCGAGATTAATATCAATACTTAAAGATTTCTTTGTTTCAGAGGTTGAAATTTCTTTAATAAATTCAACATAATCCGGTGAAATAACATCAACTGTCCGGCTTCCGGGAATCCACTCAACCGTAAACCCTAACTCCTCAGCTATAAATCTGACAGGAAGCATTGTTCTGGAATTTATAATAATAGGGGATACATCAAGAAATTTTATCTCGTCATTTACGTATGCGTTAAGTGAGTTTATTGTAAGTAAAATCAAAGTTTCATCCATTTTAATTTCTACTTCTCGTGTTTCCGGGTCCCAGATACACTCAGCTCCGAGCGATTCAAAAAGAGCTCTGGCGGGAACAAGAGTGCGGTTATTTACTATAACAGGCGGAACTGAGCATTCAACCTGTTTTTTATTTACCACAAGAGAAATATCATCTTCAGCAGCATATATATTCGATAAAATACAAAATGTCAGAATAAGTAACATCAAAAATCTGTTTTTCACATTTTCATCTCCTTAATCAGATTTGTAAAAGAAAGTTCACATATAAACATTATAACATAATATTTTGTCAATATCAAGAGAAATTGTTCGATTTAACAATAATGTAACAGAAAAATAAAGGAAATTAGATATTAGTTTCCGAGCGGGTGTCTGTTAGCTGCATCCTTAATCTGTTTATTGTCAATATGCGTGTAAATTTGTGTTGTATTAAGATTTTCGTGACCTAAAATTTCCTGCAGAATTCTTATATCCACATCCGCATATTGATACATCAGCGTTGCCGCTGTGTGTCTCAGTTTGTGGGGGGAGTATTTTGCAGGGTCAAGACCTGCTGCGGTTATATATTTTTTTACAATAAGCTGTACCATCTGCTGACTGATACGCCGCTTATTACGGCTTACAAAGAGTGCATCCTTGTCTTTTAACCCTTCATTTGGTCGTACTCGTAAATAGTTGTTTATAGCCAGTTTACAGCTTTTATTCAGGTACACGGTACGTTCTTTGTTTCCTTTACCTAAAATCCTTATTGTATCTTCTTTAATGTCCTTTAAATTAATTCCGATAAGCTCGGATAAACGCATTCCGCAATTTAAAAATAATGTTATTATACATAAATCACGTTCATTTCCAAGGCGGGCTGTAACTTCAAGCAATTTATTTGCTTCAGTAAGATTCAGGTAGGTGGGGAGGGACTTTTTCAGCTTAGGCATCTCAAGAAGTGCCGCAGGATTTGTTTCCAGAATTTCCGCACGTTCTGTAAGATATTTAAAAAAAGCCTTAAGACTTGAAACCTTACGTGCGCGTGCTGCCGCGAGATTTTCGCGTGATATATTAATAAATGACAGATAATCGTAAAGCGTGCTTAAAGTAACTTTTTTTAAATCATCTGCAGTTATATCCTTAATAGGAACTTCTTCAATAGTCAGATCAGGATATTCATCAAATTTAAGAAATCTGAGAAACGTACGCAGGTCATAGTAATATTCGTGAACGGTATTTTCAGAATTTCCCTGAATAACAAGCTTGTATTGCAAAAACTCCTTTAAAACGGGGGGTATATCCGTAATGCCTTGCAAAGGGTTTTTCATCATAAAAACCTCCAATTAAAATACCAATTAGGCAAAATTAATATTTTGCCTAATTCAATTATAACATATCCGGGGTTATTTGTCAAGCGTTTTATTAAAAATAATATAAAAAATAAAGGAAAAATGCTGTTTTACGGCGAATATATTAAAAGCAGTAATTACATTGAAAGAGGTTTTATTTTATATGAGAATGCGTAAAAAGAAAAATCGTGATGTCAGAATTGCTAATTGCAGCTCAGTTCTTATTACTGAACCGTATCCTAAGGCTGACTGGAATAAAATTTTCGGAAACGATAATCCTGTGCATCTGGAAATCGGTTGCGGCAAAGGAAGTTTTATCACACAGCTTGCAGAGAAATCACCTGACGTCAATTTTATAGCAATTGAGAAATGTCTTGATGTAGCTGTGCTTGCTATGGAGAAAACTGTTGCAAAAAATCTTAAAAATGTCAGATTTATTTGCGGTGATGCAAACTATCTTGAAGATATTGTAGAACCTGGTGTTTTAAGCAGAATTTATATAAATTTCTGTGACCCGTGGCATAAGAAAAAACAGCATAAAAGACGTCTGACATACAGAGATTTTCTTGTAAAATATCAAAAATTGCTTGAAAAAAATCACGGTGAGCTGCATTTTAAGACAGATAACCGTAATTTGTTTGAATTTTCACTTAATGAATTTTGTGAGCTTAATTTAAAACTGCGTAATATAACGCTTGATTTGCATAACAGCGATTTTGAAGGAAATATTATGACTGAATATGAAACGCTGTTTTCACAGCAAGGAATGCCGATTTACCGTTGTGAAATATGTTTTTAAGCCTATTTTTTATCAAAAATTTCAAGATTTCTGATAAGTACATTTCTGCCGCGCCAATTAAATGCGCGGTTTTTGTATTTTTCTTTAAATTCACGGTTTGACAGCCCTGAAATTTCATCATACTTAAGCGATTCTTTAATATTTTCCGTAAATTCCTTTATAGGTGTAATCGGAATGTCTTTGTTGTGCGGACAAACATCTGAGCATATATCACAACCCCATATAAGTCCGTTTTCCCTAAGAGCTTTTTGCTCAGTTAAAGTAAGCTCGCCTCTTTTTTGCGAAATTTCCGACAGACACAGAGACATATTTTTATTTTGCAATGCTCCGAGCGGACAATTTTTTTTGCACAATCCGCATTTTTTACAAAAACCTTCCATTGGCAGGTCTTCTTCAAGAAAAATATTTTTAATTAAAATACAGCCGATAAAAACATAAGAACCGTATTTGGGGTTTATAAGCAGTCCACTCTCCCCTATTATGCCAAGCCCCGCTTTTTGTGCCAATAAAACCTCATTAAACGGGGAAATATCTGCGTAAACTTCTGTTTCGGCAGGAATAGTTTCGGCAATTTCAGACAAATATTTACCGCAAACTGTATGATAATCGCATACTACGGCATATTTTGACAGATTACCGCTATGATTACCGGTATAATACGGAAAAAGACAGACGAGAACGCTGCCTTTTTCTGTATTTGTGATTCCGCAAAATTCTATATTCTTTTTAAGACATATTTCTTTAAGCTTATTTTTCATCATTTTCACCATTTGTTCCGGGAGATTTTGTCATTTTATTCTCAAGCTCCATCATTTCAAGCGCAAGATTATGTACCTTTTCACGAAGCTTGAATACACAGTCCGTTTCTACTGCAAAGCCTCTGACAATATCCTCTGAAAGGGATTTACAGGACGGAGAACCGCAGGCTCCGCAGTCGATTTGCGGCAGAGACTGATATATAGCTTCCATCTGTTCCATTTTCTTCATAGCTTCAAGAATATTTGAATCAAGATTCATTATAGGTCTGCAAACAACGGGAGCTTTCCACATAATATCATCAATTATCAGGTCAGAGAGAGTTTCTTTGCACGGCTTTGAATTTTTTGCAATACGCTGAATACGGGTTTTGGATATATACGGATTTTCTACCGTAAGAACGCCTCCGACGCAACCACCTGTACATGCTGCAAGCTCAACAAACTCAATTTTCCCCATACGTCCATCTTCAATGGCTTCAAGCAGTCTTGTGCAGTTATCAATACCGTCGGCTGCTATATAATTATCCTTTAAAAGCGCTTCGGATTCACCGCCGGAACGTGCCCAGCCGATACCTTCATATCCTGCTTTTGAAAGCGGGAGAGGCTCTTTGATTTTTGAGATTATGTGTGCAATCTTAAGACAGACATCTTTCATGGCAAGAACGCCGTCTATATTGCTTTTTTCAATACCTATAGGAGCTTTAACCGTTGTAGCTTTTGCCGGACATGGTGAAATAAAGAAAACGCCTATTTCGGACGAATTAAGACCGGTTTTTTTCATAGCATTTTCGCGTGCAAGCTTTGCCGCTACATCAACGGGTGCCTGTAGTGGTATAACATTATTTATAAGATTGGGAAACTTTGCGGCAATTAACCTGATAATAACAGGACAGGCAGATGAAATCACAGGCATTTCCAGTTCGCCTGTTGAAAAAAGAAATCTGCTGGCTTCCGATACCATCTCTGCCGCTCCGGCAACCTCGTATACATCATCGAACCCAATCTGAAGAAGTCCCGTCAGAATGGTATCTACAGAATAATCCTTGTCAAACTGACCGTATAAGGCGGGTGCCGGCAACGCTATTTTATATTTGAAATCATTTAACATCTCCAGTTTGTCAGTTATAGCTTTTTTAGCGTGATATGGGCAAACCCTGATACACTCGCCGCAATCTATACAGCGTTCTTTTATAATTTTTGCTTTACCGCCACGAACTCTTATAGCTCCTGTCGGACAAAGTTTTATACAGGTTGTACAGCCTTTACATGAGGCTTTATCCAATGTAACCGAATGCATATACTCTTGCATATCATCACTCCATTCTGCTGTGTGACAGCCGGATAAAATTTACATTAGTCTTCAACAAGTACCTTTATAACAATTTTTTTTACGTGCGAAACCGCTCCGGCGTTAAGAGAAGGTGCGTGTGCATCTTCGGGGAAGAAAATCGCGAAAGTTCCTGCCGGGGCATCAAGCACAGTATGTACATTTGCTGTATACAGACCGTAGTCTTTTTCCACATCAAACTCCACTGTCGGTGTGCATTTATCCACAGGGTTATAATATATTGTTTCGTGACCGTCTGCCACAAACTGAATATCTATGTATTTTTTATGAGCTTCATAGTTAGTGTACTCTACTGTATCATAATCAAATACGTTTGCAAAAAGATTATCTCCGTCAAGTACATATCTTCCGTTTTCAGGGATTTCGTTTATGCTTTTTGATATAAATTCAAAAGCTTTCGCAAAATTTTTATGCATACACTCGTATTTTTTGCTGTTTTCAAAAGTATCTATAATCATTGTTTTTTCTCCTTATTAATTCATATATACAACCATTTCTACAGTTGTCCCCTCGCCTATTTTGCTTGTTATATAAAATTCATCCGAATATTTTTTCATATTAGGCAGACCCATTCCTGCACCAAAACCCAGTGTACGGATATCTTCTGTGGCGGTTGAATATCCTTCTTGCATAGCAAGGTCAATATTCTCTATACCGGGTCCGTTATCTGCAAGAACAAATCTTATCTGATCAGGTGTTATTTCTACATCTATTGTACCGCCGTTTGCATGAATTACCATATTAATTTCCCCTTCATACATGGCGATTGCAACTTTGCGGATAACTTCAGGATTAATCCCTAATGTCTTAAGTGTCTTTTTTACGTTGCTGGAAACTTCTCCGGCAACAGAAAAATCATCGTCGTGTACTATGTAATGGTATTTCATGATTATCTGCCACCGCCTTTTAATCCGCTGACATAGAGTTTTCCGCAGGCGGAATACATAGGATAATCAGTACACATAAGCATCATTTGTTTTGAATTTGCAAGCTGTATCATATCTTCGTCGGGTTTTTTGCCTCTTACAAAAACTATTACATGAATATCCATCATTTCTGCGGTACGTATAACCTGTGCATTAACAAGTCCTGTAAGAAGCACACCCTGGTCTTTCACAAAAGCCAGAACATCACTCATCATATCACTGCCACAGGCAGAATTAACCTCTTTATCAGCAAGTTCTTCTCCGCATATAATAGTTGCACTTAGTATCTCGCATACTTCTGAAACTTTCATCAATATCCCCCTTATCAAATATTTTCTATTTGCCAGTCAATAGGCTCTTTTCCCAGATTTGCCAGGATTTTATTTGTTTTGGAAAAATGACGGCATCCCATAAATCCCCGCGAAGCCGACAGCGGACTCGGATGTGTCGTAGTAAGCACATAATGCTGAGGGTTTTTTATAATACTGAGCTTTTCCTTAGCATTTGCACCCCATAAAAGAAAAATTACAGGCTCGTCTCTTTCGTTTAGTTTTTCAATTATTTTGTCTGTGAAAAATTCCCAGCCTTTGTTTTTGTGTGAATTCGCAGCTCCCTCACGTACAGTTAGCACTGTGTTGAGCATCATTACTCCCTGCTTTGCCCATTTCACCAGATATCCGTTATTCGGAATATAGCAACCAAGGTCGCTTTTTAGCTCTTTATACATATTTTGCAGAGATGGCGGCACCGCTATGCCGGGTTTTACCGAAAAAGCCAGTCCGTGTGCCTGACCCGGCTCGTGATAAGGGTCCTGGCCTGTAATAAGCACCTTCACATCATTATAATCAGTAAGGTTTAGCGCACTGAAAATCTCACCACGGGGCGGAAATATATTTTTTTCGGAATATTCGTCATCAAGAAACTGAGAAAGTTTTTTGAAATAGTCCTTTTCAAATTCTTCCTTCAGAATTTCTTTCCATTTGTTGCCAAACAGTTCCATTTGTTATTCCTCTTTACTTTATAATAAGCACACCGGTTACTCCGGGACCTATATGTGCACCGATTACGGGTCCTACCTGAACAACGGATGTTTTGGTTATGCCGAATTTTTCTTCAAGAGCAGCTTTTACCGCCGAAAGTTTTTCCTCACCGGCAGCTCCGTCAAAAACATATACCTCTTTTGCATCACGGATACCGTTTTCTTCGAGATATTCCATCATTTTTGGTATAACCTTCTTTTCGCCACGAACCTTTTCAACTGCGGAAACAAGACCGTCTTTAAGCGTAAGCAACGGTTTGATATTTAATACCTCCCCTATTGCAGCAACAGTAGGATTGATTCTGCCGCCTTTCTTTAAATACTTTAAAGTGCCCGCAACAAAAATTACATAACGGTTTTCTTCAATATATTTAATTCTGTCAAGAATTTCCTGTTTTTCTGCATTTTCAGAAGCCATTTTTGCCGCTTCTACAACCTGACAGCCGTAAACATAAGACAGCGAGCCGGGAATTATGGTTATATCAGCATCGGGATATTCTTCAAGCACCATATTTCTTGCAAGATTGGCGTTCTGGAAAGTTCCGCTTGATTCTTTTGATAATGTAAAGCAGATAATACTTTCATATCCTGCTTTTACAGCCTCAGTGAACCCTTCCTGAAAGTCAAGCAGTGTAACCTGTGCAGTAGTAGGAATTTCAGCACTTTCTTCGAGCTTTTTGTAAAATTCCTCGCAGGTAATATCAATATAATCTCTGTATGTGTCTTCGCCAAACATTATCTTTACAGGGAAAAATCCTATATCATATTTTTCGAGCATTTCTCTGCTTATATCGGCAGGGCTGTCTGTGAAAATTTTAATTTTCTGCAAAATAATCTCTCCTTATATATTAAATCTATATTATCTGAATTTTAAGGTAATATACTTTCCGGTATCTTCTTTAACATTTACACCGGGAGGCAATATAAGTTCTGCTGTATATTCAACATCCGCTACCGGCGGAGTATCAAAAACAACACGTTTTGTAGTAATGCTATCGATAGAATCTATAACATCCTTATCACCGTAAATTTCGATTGTCTTCGGACTGAACTGCATATCTGCCCTCTCAGCTCCGGACACGGAAGGCATAATGTTTACTGTTTTTGTTTTTTCTGCTGTTATTTCCACAACAACATTTTTAAGTTCCGTCATAAGACTTGGTATTTCGATAATTTTATCGTTCTTATCATAAATTACCGGCGTACAGTTTACAATAGTCGAACCGGTTATTTCAGACAAATTTACAGTAACTCCTATATATGAAATCTGCTCCAGCGAAAGTGACGGAAGTGTTACCGTTGCATGCTGAATATCGCTTGTCATCTTTTTAATGATATATCCGTCAGGAGTTTCACCTTCAGTAAGAATATTCACCGGAACTGAAGATGATACGTATTTATCGATATAAACCTCAACAACAGAAGGATTTATACTCGAAATATACACACCATCAGGCTTTGAAATTTCAGGGGTTATACTGTATTTGCCGGGTTGTGTGATATTATCAAGATTAAGTCTTGCATAATAGTTTCCTCTGACTCCGGTTACAAGTGAACGCTTTCCGTTTGCTTTAAGAGAAAGGTCTGTCGCTGATTTAGAGATTATGGAAAGCCCGTCGTTGAGCTGATACTGATTAAGTCCGCATATAATTTCTACATTATCAACTTCGCTTGTGCGCGGTGGGTCCTGGGTGATTACTACATACGTCCAGAGAAAGATAGCAACGGCAAATGAAGTTATACGTAGTACAGATTTATTATTTAACCACCTTTTGTCCATTTATTCTTCACCTTCCCGATAATAGTTTTGCCGGCGGTCGTTTCATCTTTTTCTCCTGTAAGGAGCTTAACAAGCCATTTATTAAGACTGTCGGGTGTCAGATTTCTGGTCAGATTACCTGCCAGTGCCAGAGATATATTTCCTGTTTCTTCGGAAACAATGATAACAGCACAGTCCGCCGTTTCAGATATACCGATACCAGCCCTGTGACGAGTACCAAGGTCCTTACTCAGTGTTACATCATCGGTAAGAGGCAGATAACAGCTTGCGGCGAGAATTCTGTCTTTGCGCATAATAACAGCACCATCGTGAAGCGGTGAGTTTTTAAAAAACAGATTTCTCAGTATCTGTGACGATACCTTTGAATCAAGCACTGTGCCTGTGTTAATTATTTCTCTTAACATAGTTTCGCGTTCTATTACAATAAGAGCACCGGTTTTTGAAAGCGAAAGCGAACG
>JAZOTK010000176.1:0-2193 GCA_045657605.1 Clostridia bacterium | reverse complement strand
TTTTTTACAGGTAAAAAAATACGCCGGCAGAAACTGCCGGCGTATTTTGGTTAATTTAAAATATAAACTTTAACTTTTCTTCTTCCGAAACGTAAAGCCTCGCTTCGGCTGTCCATAAATAAATCCACTCGGTTACCCTTGATTGCACCGCCCTTATCTCCGGCTACGGCAAATCCGTAATCGGGGTATGAGTCGGTAGATTCGATATACAACTTTGAACCCATCGGAATTACTCTGGGGTCAACGGCGATAACGCCTCTTGCAGCAGCCATACCGCTGGCTGTAATACCGTAATAGGGGTCGCCGGGGCGTTTGCCACAGCTTTCATAAGAAAGGTCGTAAGCACTTGCGTTACAAGTAATAACCTGACTGTAGCTGAGCTGTTCGGCAGGGTTATCAACCTTAGCTTCACTACGTACAACACGGCCACCACGGGATGCCACCTGATAATACTGCGTGCCGTATTCCTGAACCTGATTTACAGGCTCGCTGATAATTCTTTCCCCTGCAACTTCGCGGGACTGCTCAGTGCCGTTATGGTATGTTACATTATACATTACTTCTTTGCTACCATTCACACCGGCTGTAATTATCTTGGTTTTGCCCCTTGCAAGCGAGCTGTTGGGGGTAGATACAGTTTCAAAAGGAATTTCTTCTGTTACCGCAATCATGTCAGTAGTGACTTTGGTAACATTTATTTTTGTTTCCTTATTTACTACGCTATCCAGAGAAGGATTTACAATATCCATCTCACTTAAAATAATGCCGTTTGTTTCAAGCACCTCTGCAACAGTACGGCTTACTGTGTGTGCAGTGATGATTTCTCCCGCAATATTTACTTCAAGCGGGAATGCACGGGCAATTGAAATTGCCTGATTTTTACTGATGGAGGCACCGGGAGGCGGTGACACCATATCAAATTCTCCTAATACAATACCTTGGTTTCGGATGAAAGCGCCAACACTACGACAAATAGTTTTTGCCGTAAAGCTGTTTCCGTTCTCATCGGTCACACTGACTGTTTTAATGGATAAAAGCGTAGAGGTGGTTAGTACTGTTACGGACGCTGCGATAAGCAAAGCTGCGCGGATGATTACATCCGACCAAGACTGCCAAAGCGTTTTAATCTTTGAACCTAACACATTAACACATCTCCTTATTCTGTTTTCTGTGCTTTTTCAGAAGCACAACACATATAGTATACCACAAAAAAACGTTTTTGTCAAATTCACTTCAAAAAAATAGCTTAAAATTAGTAGTTGACAGAAGGAAAAAAAGGGTGTAAAATAGAATATATAGTATATAAGGACGGGTATAATTATAATATACCACATTATATGCGAAATATACTTAATTTACATATTTTGTAAAATGAAAAAATGATTTTTGTGCATAAATGGTAAAATACTTTAAAAAGCCTGAAAACACTTGTTCAAAATTGCCATATAAATTTTGGCAGGAAGGGCGATTTGTGCAATATGTAGAAAAAACAGTGAAAAAATAACCGAAAATATATCAATTTTATAAAAATGAGAGGATGGCTCAAATGGAAGGTCTATTAAACAGAATAACCGAAAATGACAGAATACACTTTGTGGGAGTAGGCGGAGTAAGTATGAGTGCTCTTGCAGAGATATTGCTGAGCCGGGGCATGAGAGTATCGGGCTCGGATATAAATCACGGAGTAGGAATAAAAAGACTTGAGGAAAAGGGTCTTATATATATGGGCGACCATAAATCAGAAAATGTAAAGGATGCGGCGGCTGTAATTTATACGGTAGCGGTGAAAGAGGATAATCCGGAGCTGGCGGCGGGAAAGGAAGCGGGAATACCTCTTATTCAGCGGTCGGTATTTTTAGGGGAAATTATGAAGGCGTACAAACTTCCGATAGCGGTTGCCGGCACTCACGGAAAGACTACAGTAACATCTATGCTTTCTTATATATATGAAAAAACAAACAGCGACCCTACTATTCTTGTAGGTGCGGATCTGGATATAATAGGAGGGAATCTTAAAATAGGGGGAAGCGATTATTTTATTGCCGAAGCTTGTGAATATCACAGAAGCTTTCTGGATTTTAATCCATATTGCGCGGCTATCCTTAACGCCGAGCCCGACCATCTGGATTATTATAAGGATGCTGAGGATTATCACAGCGCGTTCAGAGATTTTATGGGTAAAATTTCAAAAGA
>JAZOTK010000175.1:0-3312 GCA_045657605.1 Clostridia bacterium | reverse complement strand
ATAATAGCGAACGTAATTTCTTTCGGATTCAAATACGGCGTGCCTATGGACGTGGATCTGGTGTTTGATGTCAGATTCCTGCCAAACCCGTATTATATCGAAGACCTTAAATCAAAAACCGGTATGAATAAAGAGGTACGTGATTATGTCAACAGTTTCCCGCAGACAAAAGAGTTTGAAGAAAAGCTGTGTGATATGATAGATTTTCTGATACCTCATTATATTGAAGAAGGTAGAAATCAGCTTATAATAGCTATAGGCTGTACGGGCGGTAAGCACAGAAGCGTTACCATAGCTGAAAGCCTTGCAAAACATCTGAAGGATAAGAATTACCGTACAGTTGTAACTCACCGTGATTACAGAAGGGAGAAATAAGGCGTAAAAATGACAGTTTTCTATAGATTGTCATTTTTATTTTTATAAACGTAAGAGTATAGAAAGGTTAAGATAAAATGGAAAGAAAAAGCGGAGTTTTAATGCATATATCTTCTCTGTTCGGAGATTATTCAATCGGCAGTTTCGGAAGAGAAGCTAAATATTTTATTGATTTTTTATGTGACTGCGGATTTTCATATTGGCAGGTACTGCCGTTTTGTATGGTTGATGAATGCAATTCGCCGTATAAATCATATTCGACTTTCGGCGGAAATCCGTATTTTGTGGATTTGAATGTTCTTTGTAAGAAAGGACTTCTCACAGAAGAAGAAACTGAGGAGTACCGTCAGCATACGCCTTATGTATGCGAGTTTGTAAGACTGTACCATACACGGCTTGAGCTTTTGAGAAAAGCGTCACTGAGGGTAAAAAACAGGGAAGAAATTGAAGATTTCATTAAATCCGAGCCTTATCTTTATAAGTTCTGCGAATTTATGGCACTTAAAGATGCAAATGACGGACAACCATGGTATGAATGGACCGCCGGTGAATATAAAAATGATGTTTTCTTTATGTGGGAATTTATTCAGTATGAATTTTTCTCGCAGTGGGCTGAGATAAAAAAATATGCAAATGACAAAGGAATAAAGTTGATAGGTGACGTTCCCATTTATGTAGCTCTTGACAGCTGTGATGTGTGGAGTAATAAAGAACAGTTCTGTCTGGACAGCGATAATAAACCCCTTATCGTAGCAGGCGTTTCACACGATTATTTCTGTGAGGACGGTCAGATGTGGGGTAATCCTATATATAATTGGGATTATATGAAAAAAGACGGATATAAATGGTGGAGCGACAGAATCGGGCATCTGTCAAAGATGTTTGATTCTGTGCGGATAGACCATTTCAGAGGTATCGAATCATATTGGGCAATTCCCGGAGATGCTAAAACCGCAAAGGAAGGCAGCTGGAAAAAGGGACCCGGTATGGAGCTTGTGGAGGTTATCGCAAAAGCCGCAGGAAATACCGAGATTATTGCCGAAGATTTAGGAGAAATCACACCTGAGGTAGAGGAGCTTGTCAGAAAAAGCGGATTCCCCGGTATGCGTGTATTCCAGTTCGGATTTTTATCGGACGGTGACAGCCTTCATAAACCTCATAACTATCCGTTTAATGCGGTAGCATATACCGGTACACACGACAATAATACCCTTCTCGGATATTTATGGGAGCTTGACCCTGCAGTAAGAGAAAAAATGCTTGAATACTGCGGTCACAAGGGACCCTGGGAAAACGGTTGCGAAAGTATTATAAGAACTGTTATGGGAAGTCATGCAGGACTTGTTATATTGCCGATACAGGATTTGCTCGGATACGGTTCTGATACAAGACTTAATATTCCGGGTAAGGCGGACGGTAACTGGCAATATCGCCTGACAAAAGACCAGCTTGACGGTATTGACAGGGGATATTATAAAAGGCTTAACCGTCTGTATTCAAGAGGATAACATAAAGAAACGGAAGTGAAAATATTGAATAATCTGAAAAAATTGATTTTATCTGCTATGTTTCTGGCGATAGGAATAGTTCTGCCGCTGTTTACAATGCAGATTAAAGAAATAGGGGATACCTTACTTCCAATGCATATTCCGGTAATGCTATGCGGACTCATCTGCGGACCGGTATGTGGAATGCTCGCAGGATTTATACTGCCTTTTTTGCGGTCAGCAATATTTTCTATGCCGCCATTATATCCGGCGGCGGTCTGGATGGCGTTTGAGCTGGCGACATACGGATTTGTTATAGGTGTTTTATATATGAAACGGAAAAAACACAGTATCGGATATCTGTATTTTTGTCTGATAACATCAATGATTTCGGGACGTATTGTATGGGGAATTGCAAAAGCAATCCTGCTCGGACTCGGCGGTAAAGCCTTTACATTCCAGGCATTTATTGCAGGAGGTCTGCTTGATGCGATTCCGGGTATTGTTCTGCAACTGATACTGATACCTGTTATAATGAATGTGGTAAACAGAACTAAAAAAGAGGATTTTATATGAAAAATAATAAAATAACAGTGTTTGCAACTATAGCGGCTCTGATGACGCAGATTATTTTCGGATTCAGTTTTATGTTCACGAAAATTGCACTTGACTTCGCATCGCCGCTGACGGTAATTGCAGACAGATATATACTGGCGTTTGTACTTCTGACAGCGGTTATGCTATGTACAAAAACAAGAATAAAATTTAATAAAAATACCATAAAAGTAATTATTATGTCGCTATTTCAGCCGGTACTTTATTTTATATTTGAAACCTACGGTATAAAGCTTACTACAAGCGGATTTTCGGCAGTAATGATTGCACTTATACCTCTTGTATCAATGGCAGGCGGAATGTTTGTTTTAGGCGAAATACCGTCACCGCTTCAGTTTTTGTTTACCGGTCTTACTGTTTGTGGCGTTGTAATTATGTCTTTTGCGGGAAACAGCGAAGGAACAGTTAGCCTTCTCGGAGTGCTGTTTTTGCTGGGAGCAGTAGTTTCATCTGCGGCTTATGTGATTACAACACGTAAGCTGGCAAATGAATTTACTGCATTTGAACGTACATATATTATGACGCTGGTTGGAATGGTTTCGTTTGTTATAATAGCATTTTTGGAAAATATACATTCGCCGATAGATATTATAACTCCCTTTAAATCAATGCCATATACTTTATCGCTGTTATATCTCGGTATAATATCATCGGTTGTGGCGTTTTTTCTGCTTAATTTTGCAAGCAATCATCTGCCGGTAGCGAAAACAACGGCGTTTTCAAACATAACGACAGTTGTATCGGTTGTTGCCGGAACGCTGTTTTTAAAAGAAAAATTCACCCTTTGGGCAGCTGTATCAACAGTTATGATTGTTGTAGGTGTATGGGGTGTTCA
>JAZOTK010000174.1:0-17503 GCA_045657605.1 Clostridia bacterium | reverse complement strand
ATTTCCGCTGTTTTGTGCGGTGTAAATAATCTCAGCCGTGATTTCAGTCTTAAAGGTCTTGCTTCTGTCCTGCAGAAAACAGTCCTGTGGTGTCTCGGTATTATAATGATAATCTTTACCGGAATCCCTGCCGTACAAAGCTTTACGGCGGCAAATCTTGATAATGTGGCAGGGAAAACTGTCAGATACATAACCGGCAATACTGTTCCTATAGTAGGCGGCGTTCTGTCCGATACACTCGGTCATATTATAGCCTGCAGTAAAACCGTAAAATCAGCGGCAGGCGGTGCGGCCATGCTTGCAATGCTTTATATCTGCCTTGCTCCGGTGCTTGAAATTACGGCACTTATTATAACCTACCGCTTGTCACTCATTATAATCTCCCCTATTGCGGACCGCAGAATAAGCGGTGTAATAGAAGATTTTGTACCGGTGCTGAAAATCGCACTTTCACTTGTGATATGCAGTGGGATTATGTTTATAATCTTTATAGGAATTATGACCGGAATGTAAAAAGATTGCGGAGGAAAAAATATGTCATATATTCTGACTCTTACAGCGTTTATATTTGTTACAGCGGCAACGCTTGGACTGCTTCCCGAAAACTCGCTGAAAAAAACCGTTAAGCTTGTTTGCGGCGGCATACTTGCCTGTCTGATTATTTCCCCGCTTGCAAAGTGGAGTAACATCGACCTGAGCCGTTTTGCTGATATAACCGAATATAATGCTTATACCGAAACAATAGACCGCCTAAAACAAACCCAGCTTGAGCAAACCGAAAACGCTTTGCAAGAAAGCCTTCGCGAAAAATACGGTGAAAATATCAGGTTACATATAGAAAACGGAATTTTTTACGTTACCTCAGATATTGCAACCAAAAGCGATATATCCCGTTTTTTGGGTGTGGACGAAAATATAATACAAATGACGGAGTGATGTTATGGATTTAAAAGAGCTGATAAAAAATAAAAAAGCGGTAAATCTTATTGCGGTGGCGCTTATTGCGGCAGTCGTGCTGATTATCTACTCACCCACAGAGAAAGAAGAACCGAAAATTTCAGCAGAAAATCCCGAAACTATGCTTGAATCCCGTCTTGAAGAAATTCTGAGACAGGTAAAAGGTGCCGGGCGTGTATCAGTTTTTGTGGTGCTTGAGGATTACGGTATCAGCGATTATGTCACCGATACCCGATCAGGTCAGCGAGAAACGGAGGAAAAAACCGTTATTGCAGGCAGTCAGCCCATAATCAGCCGCACACAAACACCTCAGATAAAAGGAGTTATTGTAGCGGCACAGGGTGCCGGTAAAAAGGAGGTGAGTGAAAACCTAAAAGCCGCAGTAGAAACGGCACTTGGCGTAATGCCGCACAGAGTTAAAATACTTGAACGAAAATAATTTAAAGGAGCGAAAAAAATGGTAGTATTCAAACGTAAACAGGCAGTAATAACAATAATAATATGTATGATAGTAGTGGCAGGCTACATAAACTGGGCATACCAGACAAGCGGAGGCGATGACCTGACCGCATCAAATATCGGGGAAATGCAGCTGGCACAATCCGAAGAAACCTCTCCCGTATCGGCAGAGCCTGGGGAGGCGGATACCGCAGCAAAAGCACGTAGCGACCGCAACGATGCCCGTAACCGTTCAATGGAAATGCTTAAAAACACTATGGCTGACCCGTCAATATCCCCGGAAGCCAAATCAAAAGCAGAATCAGAATACCTGGCAATGGCAACCGCTATGGAAAAGGAAGGTATCTGCGAAGGTATGCTGAGTGCCAAAGGTATCGGCGAGTCTGTTGTATTCATTTCCGGCGGTAATATCAGCGTATCGGTAAAAACGGGAAATGACCTCACCGAAGCCGATATTACCAAAATAAAAGACATCATAATGACCGGCAGCGGTGTTACCGCCGATAAAATCAAAATCAGCAGAATGAAATAAAAGTAAGAAGGGCAATGCGGTTGCATTGCCCTTTAGGTACATAATTATTTTAAAGAATATTTTTCTATAAACGATTCACATTGTTCAAGAGGAATTGGTTTTGAATAATACCACCCTTGGATAAAGTCACAATCAGATAATGATACAAGAGTATTTTGTTCTTCGGTTTCTACACCTTCGCATATTACACCGATATTCAGGCTATGTGCAAGGGCAATAATGCCTGAAAACAAATCCTTACCCTTAGGCATATCTGCTTTAAGCAAAATATCACGGTCAATTTTTACGATATCAATGGGATAATCGCAAAGGTTAGACAAAGATGTATATCCGTTTCCCAAATCATCAAGATAAACTTTGAAACCTAAATCTTTACACTTTCTGACATTCTCGGTTGCGACTTCTCTGTTTTTCTCAATAGCATCCTCGGTTATTTCAATAGAAATCTTTGACTTATCAAAGCTGTATCTGTTCGAAATCATATAAAGCTTATCAACAAAATCTTCTTCTGACAGGGTTATTCTTGTAAAGTTACAGGAAATTGAAATGTTTTCATACTTCGTACCTGCCCATTTTTCAAGCTGACGGCAAACAAGCTCAAATATATGAAAATCATGTCTGCTGATAATTCCTGCAGTCACCATATTTTCTATATACTTTCCCGGTCCTATAAGTCCTTTTTCGCTGCTGTCCCATCTTGAAAGTGCCTCTGCCGCAGCAATTCTTTTAGTTTTATTATCCACAACAAATTGCAGATACATTTTAAATTCGTCCTTTTCAAATCCTGCAAGAATGCTTTCTGCAATCTTCTTTTCCTCCTGAATATTGTTCATAGAGCGACTGTCACAGTAAATAATCTGATTTTCTGTATCGAAAATATTGATACAGTTTTTTCTTAAGTTAAAAAGCAAAATCTCACAATTCCGGTCAGAGGCTGTAAGAGGATAAACTGCCGCGTGGAATACAAGTTTGTTATTTTTCTCTTTCATATCTCCAAAGGCATTAAGCTTATCCATAAGCTCGCGGAGTCTATTATTTGCGTCCTCCTCATTCGGTGATTGGAAAGCAAAAGCAAATTCACTTTCAGTAATTCTTGCCGGAATTTCTCTGTCACCGGTATGCTCCGATAAGACAGATGCAGTATATTTAAGCACTTCCTCAACGGAACTTTCCCCGTAATATGACCTTAAATAACTGATATCCAGGATAATATATGCTATATGGTAAAGACTTCTTGAAATATCACCTATAGTATATTTGAAATGATATTTGAAAAACCGTAAATTACCCATGCCCGTTTCGCTGTCAGTCATTTTATCATCGGCATATTCCTTTTTTATTCGTTTTATGCGGAAAATTAAAAATATTATAAATCCTACAACCAACAGAACACCAACAAATAAAGCCACAAGCCAAATATAATTTATTTTTGTTTTTTGTGTTGCATAAGATAAATAGATGCCATTTTTTTCTTCTGCAGTTATTACGTTTGCCGCAGTTTTAATTGCAGTAATCTTATTATCTGTAGCAAGTGTTGTAAAAACGAGCCCCGCTTTTAAGGAGTTTCCGTCCTTAACATAGGAAATCAGCTCAATATAATCCTTGCCGTAAGAGATGTTTTCATTTACCGCTGATACTATATCGGTCTGAAGATTCTTCCCGAGCAGGTTTTTATCCTTTTTATCTCCGTTAATATAAACAAAACTTAGTCCCGATCTGTTTGATATTTCATCGAGCAAATCCGGGATAATGCCGCAAAAAGCCTTTAAACTATCATCATAGTATTCTATCGGATAGTTATCAGGGCTTCCCGCAACGTATACATAATCCGCGTAACCTTCTGTTTTCTGCGTGGTTATAACCTCTGCGAAAACTGGCTGCACGCAAAATGTTAGTACTGCCAGAAATAACATAATATTTTTTTTCATTTCCTGCAGTGCCTCCTTTATATATTCATTTTCTTCCTCTCAATTCGTCCCCAATCAAGCTTTTTCTTTTTATATCCTTTAAATGCTATGAGACGGACAAAAGCCATAATAAATCTTAAAGTTGTAACCTCAAAAAAGCAAAGCATAATCGCCTTTATGCAATCTCTCACTTTAATGGTCAGGTCAATGGTTTGTATTCTTGAAAAGAATGCTGTAAGTGTCAATATCGAGTTATATGTTGCATAAATCAGCATAAACAGTATCATAAACGGTAAATTTAAAATATCAATAAAATATGCGAATATCATTGAACATACGCCAAACACCTCTATAAAAGGCGAAAGCAATTCATATAAAAGAAAATATATATATGATATAAATCCTACAGCGCCATACTTGGGGTTTGCCATCATTTTCCTATGCTTCCACATAGTCTGAAAAAGACCTAAGTGCCAACGTTTTCTTTGCTTTTTTAAATCACCGAGTTTTTCAGGAACCTGTGTCCAGCAAACAGCGTCGGTTGCATATTTTATGGAATAGGATATCTGATTTGTGAGACAGTATGAATGAAGCTTTACTACAAGCTCCATATCTTCACCCATTGTACCGTGGTCATATCCGCCTGCCGCAATAACCGTTTCTTTTTTGAACATTCCAAACGCGCCCGAAATAATCAGCGAGCCGTTAAATTTATCAAACAAAATCCTTGACGCCAAAAAAGAACGGTCATATTCGAGCAGTTGCATACAAGCCAGAATATTTTGGGGAAGCCTGTATTTTACGACCTTTCCATCGGACAGTTCAACATCATTTGAAGGTCTTACCGTTCCGCCTACAGCAACCACGTTTCCCTCCTCCAAAACAGGTACAACAAGTTTTCCGAGTGAGTCATACTGTAGCACAGAATCTGCATCCATACAGATAAAGTAGGGATATTTTGCCGCATTGATTCCCATATTAAGTGCATCTGCCTTACCACCGTTTTTCTTGCGTATCAACGTCAGGGGAACTTTCTGCTCATGAGATTCGTAAATAAATTCTTCAGGCTGACAAGCAATGCTTCTGCGAATCGGACGTCTTACGGGACACATATTATATGCATCAATAAGTTTTTGTGAGGTTGAATCCTTTGACCCGTCATCAACTACCACAATTTCATAAAGCTTATAGTCAAGAGTAAGCAGGGATTTAACAGTTTGCACAACGGTTACTTCTTCATTATAAGCCGGAACAACAATAGTAATAGGCACAAAATAGTTTTCTGTAAACTTGTTCATCAGCCTATCCTGCATTTTCTTCTTATAAAGCGTTGTAGCACCAATTACTACCGACAAAAACAAAAATGTGGAATAGCCTATCAGATATATTATAAAACAGACACCTATTGAGTCAAAGATAAGTTTAAGTGTTTCCATTTCCATTATTTCTCCACCGCCTCTTTTTCTGCAGTCCGCTTATCTAAATAATAACGCATAATTTCTCTTGCATACCTGTCATCACCGTCAAACACATTTATTAAATCGTGATATGTATATCCGAGTTGTTCACAACATATTGCACTGTTTTGACGAACGTACCAGCTTGAGCTTGAAAGATTTTTAACTAAAATCCCGAACGTTACATCATCGGGATAGCTTTTCAGCGATGAAGTTGCAATCGCCTGATATTCCCATATCCTGCCCGCTGAATTTTCAGCTATATCTTGCAGAACAGGTCTTGCTTCGTCGTTTGGAAATTTTTCAAAATAACGGATAGCAGAAAATCTGCATTCATTATCCTCTTTCTCATTTTTCAGAATTTCAAGCATTTCGCTGTCACATCTGACATTACCAAATCTGAAATAATTTAAAATATTCACTCTCATCTGTGTTGAAAAATCAGGAAACTCATTAAAAAGACTGTCTTTTAAAATATTTTTATCACCTTTGTACTCTAAAAGTCCGTCACAAATAAGTTTGGGATGATGAAATGACAAAATTTTATCAATTATTTTCAGTGACGACACAACAAGCTCCGGTTTTTGCATACTGTAAATCGCCCTTATTGTATTTTCTCTGCAATAAACATTTACTGACCTTAAAAGTCCGAGCAGGGCATCGGTCAGCCTCTCGCTTTCATAATTCTTTAAAATATTGTATTTATGCAGTATGTACGGGAAATATGCAATCTTAACCGTATCCTTACTTATGTAGCGATATGTAAGATATTCGAACACCGAAAAAGTTTCAAAAAGATATTTCTCGGTTGTTTCGGGCTCGTTTGCATATATTTTTTCAAGCGCTTTATCAAACGCCGTAATTCCTGCTGTTTTGTCAAGTTTTTTGCAAAGAAAATTTTTATGCTTTTGTGAGACAGGTTTGCCACATTTGATTTTTTCTATCTCGCCCGTTATTATTTCCTCAAACTTCTCTGAATTTGATGTAAGAGCCTTTTCTCTGTGCTTTAAAATGAAAACGTAAATAATGTTGTATAAAATCATACTGATACAAATTGCAATATACACATAAATCATAATTTCAATTTTCATCTTTATTCACACCCTTTCCAAAGCTCCTGCATTATATAATATGATTTTTTAAGTCTTTCGTGATAGGTTACTTTATTACCCCAGCCTTTTAAGTCAATTTTATCAAGTGTAATTTTTTCTTTACCCAAACCGACTCCTGCATACATTTCATCAATATTTATATATTCGATGCCGTAATTCCCGTCGTAATAATCGTCATGAACAAGCATTTTTGACGGGTCAGCAAAGTTCATAAGCTGCCACGGAAGTTTAATTTCAATATAATCTCCGCTTGCGCAAAAATCAGCAAGTGAGTTAAATTCATTACTTTCGGGATTTGCATTTCCGTACAGAAGAACGCCGGTTTCGTAACATTCCGCAACATTTTTACCGTTAGAACCATCAGCTTCAAGTGCTGTTCTTAAAATCAGATTCACTTTTACAAACTTCGGAGAATTTTTGTCAGGAATAAATTTTTTTAAATAAGTGTCAAACTCGTATATATCCTTAGAATAGGTTGAGCGTAACGCATCATACCTTTCCTGGACCATAAGCCGACTGTTTTCCCTGCCGTTTATTACCACAACAAAATCCGCGTCTCTGTCAAAACGCACGTTGAAATTTCCACAATAGTTACTACCACTTTTCGGTGTTATATCAAGTGGAAGATACAATGTTTCATTTTCAAAATCAAGTCTGTTTTTCTTCACAAGAAAATACATAAATTTTTCATCATATTTTACTGAAAGCTCAATTTCACCGCTTTGTATTTTATCTTCCTGTGTCCATTCCGAAACATCTCCATCAACATAGCAAACAGATTTTTCATCTCCCGGGTCAAAAGATAACAGCCCGAAATACTGTTCATTTGTCTGATAGTCAGACCAGTAAGCCGTTCTTAACAGGTTTACTGCATGCATTGTGTTCCATGTACGTTTAAACCATTCGTCCTGCCAGGTAAATACACACCCGCCGTTGCACCCCGATGCCTTAATATCTTCCCAGCAATCAATGAGCGCCTGCCCCTGTGCCTGCTCTGATGTGTTACCCTGATTTCTGCCGGTGTCCTTATCCACCTGTGCCATACCTCTGCCCGTAGATACGCCAAACTCCGAAATTACAATCGGCATCGTATGGTGATTATTAAGCATTTTAAGATATGCCCTGTATGAGTTTACTCTGCCAAGTTCATCTATGAAATTTTCTTTAGGATCAATCTCAGGCATGGTCCATGCCTCATCAAAGCTCAGATAGTAAGGATAATAAGGATAAACGTGATAGGAAACGAACTGCCCCGGAATAAAAGCATCTGTCGTTTTAATATGTTCCACATCCACACGGGCACATTTAACAAAGTAGTTTTTTATAATTTCCGGATATTCAAACGGGTCTGTAGTTGGCCAGTTGGAAAAGGCTATCATTCTTTGCTGACCGTAACGGTTTGTTTCGTATTCTATAACCTGGTCTCCAACCATTGTAAGCATTGTTTCAAACGGAGTAGCATCTTCCGAAGTATACATATACTTTCCGTTATATGATGAATATCCTTCTTTGCCTTCATATAAATCATCAGTATATGCAACGGTTGAATCTTCCCATTCCACACCGAGAATATATGCTATAACCCACTTGGATACATCATTGTTATAGGTACCGTGACCTGCACTTGCAACTCTGCCAAGGTTCAGCTTTCTTTCACCGTGAATAACATCAACCATTATTTTGCAATGCTCTGAAAACGTATTGTAAAAATCTTTATTGTACGCATCCCTGTGAGAGTTCAGAACATAATCGTTAATCCATACTCCGTGAATCATATAAAGGGGATTTGGATTATCTTTGTTATATTTATAAAAGGCGTTATAAAATGTATCATTTTGAATGGTATAAATACGAATTGTATTTGCTCCCATATCCTGAATATAAGAAAACCACCTCAGGTATGTTTCCTCGTCAATAGCAAAAGAGGTTGCCCACTCTCCGGGAATACCTGATCCGAGGTTCACTCCGCGGATTTCAAAAGGTTCATATGTACCGTTCTTTTCTATAAATATTTCTTTACCGTCTGTCTTCGTAAAATATTCGGTGGTTATTTCTTCCCCGAAATCAATATAAATTCCCTCATAAAAGTACAACCAGTCAAGTGCGAGAAGTACAAGAATGACTATCGATACTGTTATTATAAATTTTTTCAAAGCCTGTACCTCCTTATCCCTTAATCTGATACTTCGTTATATTTTTTAGTGTTCGATTCCGCACTGTTTTGTTTTAAGGATTCAATGTTTTCATCCATAAATGCAAGTCTTTTTCTGATAAATTCTTTTATTTGCTCAACCGATGCTTCGTATGATCTGAAATTTCTCTCTACAGGACGCAAAAGGTCATATTCCTGATTAAAGGTATATCCCCATTTGCTGTAATTTCTTTTTATTGCAGGGCCCAGATAATCTACTGTATCATCAACAAATCCTATCAGATATTCTTCACTGAAAACAGTTTTACGAAGCTCTGCGTATCTTTCAATTACCCTGCTTACAAATTCTTCATCCTTAAAAAGCATCTGGTAATATAATCGGGAATTTAAAATAAAATTTTCATAGTCAACGGGAGCTTCCTGATACAAATCGCAGGCGGAATTAAAATCCCATACACACATTTTATATTTACCTTCAATATCTTTGTAAATGTAGGTGGAATACTTACCTGCATCATAGTTGCAGGTAAACTCATTTATTAAAAAATAATCCGCAAATGAATCAATGTCAATATAGTTTTTATATCCGTATATTTCATTGTTGTAATCGTAGGAATAAAGCGTTCTTTCAAACAGAGAAAATTCGTCTTTTATATCCTCTTTAATATCTTCCGTAATATTTTTTGTACCTGGATATACAAGCTCATGCTGAGTTTTTGCACGGGTTGTATAGTTTGTAAAGGGATAAAACTTTTTATATTCCTCTGCGTCACCCCAGTCAAGACGGAAGGCATAGCCCGAAAATGCGTTGTTCTTTTTGTTGACCTCAAGATTTAGTCTGGTACCGTTTTTTCCTGATGTAATTGTTTCTGTTGCAAGGTAAAGCCCTTGGTATTCACCATTTAGTACAAGCTCAAAAAAGCGTACATTCGGACTGTATTCCATAATTTCACCTGAAATATTATACCACATATAATTACGTATAAGCGTTTTATCAAGAATAGGTCCGTGAAGTGCCCATTCGTGATGAGCGTCCATCCCGAGAAAGCTTTGTGAATTGTTTGTGCCGTCAGGATTTACAAAACGGATAAAATAATTCGGCTTTTCAAATTCCCTTGATGAATGTCCTCTTACCCTTATTGTAACATCACCCATATCAATCGGATTATCCGTTAAATGATTATATGTTTTTTCGTTTTCTATAACATCAAGTGCTGCTTTTACTGATGATGTACCGTCCTGTGCCAATGAATAACCAATTCGTTTGTAATCGGCATCATAAACGGGCTTCCCGGGTATTTCCACACCGTTTGTATTTATCCTTACAATCGGCAAATGTGTACAAAGAGCACCATCTGTATGTGCCGTGCAGGGTATTTTTTCCTCTGCATTAATATGCTGTATGTATCTTTTACCGTTGTCATTCGGCATAGATATACTTATAAAGATTATTGCAATCAGCGTAAGGGCTACTGCGGATAATCCTATTAACTTATATTTCAACCCTCACACCTCCCGACAAATCAGTTTGAAATTTCATCGTTTTGCATTACAGTATTTACATAATCAATATTACCGATTTTATAAATTTCATCATTGATTGCAATATTGTTCTTTTTTTCTGCCTTATTAAGCAATTTTGCAGTAATTTCGTAAATAAATTCAATAGAATCAGCTGTTGCATTTTTAACACGAAGCACAGCCTTTGCACCAAAGAATTTATATATAACCGCCTGAATCTGTGATTCCTTTGTTCTTTCACCGCGTATAATCACAAGCATACGGTTATTATTTTTAACAGCACCGAAAACAAGCAGAAGTATAAACACAAATCCGCTTCCGATACCTGCAACAATAAAGTCTCCTACGCCACAGCAGATACCCACAATAATTGTCCAGAATATGTAAACCGTATCTCTTGAATCCTTTATTGCAGTTCTGAAACGTACAATGGAAAGTGCACCGACCATACCAAGTGACAGAGCCACATTATTGCCGATAACCGTCATAACCATTGACGTCAGCACAGTAAGCACTATAAGCGAAACATTAAATTTTTTACTGTAAATAGTTCCTCTGTGGGAAATCATATAGGATATAAATATCAAAAAACCTATAATTCCCGAAACTAAAATATTTGCAACAATCTGCTCCCACGAAAGTGTGGATTGGTCTTTAATTAAGTTGAAAATCTGACTTCTCATTTTATAAATCTCCTTTACTTAGCCAATTTCTGAGAACCATAGACATTTCGGCTCTTGTTACATTTCCTTTCGGATTAAAACTACCGTCTGCATTGCCTTTAAAAATTCCACAAGCTACAGCCCAGCTGACAGCTTCCTTATTTTCGTCCGATATGTTTTGTGAATCCGTAAATTTTTGAATATCTGCTTTTTTTGACATATCAAGCATTAGATATTTCCCGCAATTATACATTGCCTGTGCAAGATTCTCTCTGCTGATGGAATTGTCGGGTTTAAAGCTTCTGTCGTCAAATGCAGATAGCACATTGTTTTCATCTGCCCATTTTGCAGATTCAAGCCACCATTCACTGCCCTTTGCATCTGCAAACAGCTCCTTTGTCTGTGAAGGCTTATTTCCTGCAAGTCTGTTAAGAAGTGTCGCCGCCATTGCACGGTTTATATTGCCATTCGGTGCAAACTCTCTGTCTCCGACACCTCTCATAAGTCCGTTAAGATACGAGTAGTATACACTCCCTGCAAACCAATCAGCTTCGCCTACATCATCAAACAGTTTATAATCCTTTGCAATCTTATCTGTATCTTCAGCATAAATCGGATTGGAAATAACATTCACACCGTTTTCGGCATCTTTTTCTATAATTTTCTCCAGATATACACCGATCGGGGTACCTTCCATTCTGCAGGGTCTGCTCATAAGCATAAGCTGATTTGATATATCACAGCCTTTTACAAAATAATTTCCCGCCGTACCTCGTGCATCAGCTCCTGCCATAAGAATTTTATATCCTGTATTTTCCCGGATTCCTCTGTCACTTTCAACGCTTCTTTTAGAATAGGGATAAGCCACAGTTTCAGGTTTTTTACCTGTCCAGCCTTCAATGCAGCTGACAGATAAGTCATAATCTTCTTTTACAACCGATGCAAAATCCTCTGCCGACTCATTTTCCATCATACTCATACCAATTCGCTTATCCGCGTTGTACCTGTGCAAACCATATGTATGAGAGCAAATATTGATTTCACCGCTTTCGGACATTTCCACAAGCTCTTCCCATGTACAATACGGTGCTGCTTCTCCGTCTCTTGTTTTTCCTTCCTGCAATGCCTCCCAGGTGGAATCAATATTTGCACCGATAACGTTAAAATCAGCTTTCATATTATATTTTTTCAGTAGCGGCCATGCATTTTTGTAAACACCCCATGAGCCGTCATCAATCGAAATAATAACCGCTTTTTTCGGAATGGACTTTTTCCCTTCAAGATGTCTTAAAAGGTCATCAGATGTAATAGTTACATATCCGTTACTTTTAAGCCAGAGTAAATCCGCTTCAAAATCTTCGGGTTTAATGGAGTACTCATCAAAATCCACACCGGATTTTACATCCTCGTCGGTTATAAAATTGTGATACATTATTACACTTACCAAAGAAACCTCTACGGGATTAACTACCGGTTCAAAGGCTTCTGTTGCAGTGTTACCCATTTCAATTTTATAATAATATTTATTGGGATATTTTACTGTATCATCACGGTATGACCCCGTATTTGAAGTTCCTATTAATTCATATTCTCCACTTTCTGCATAGCTGCGGAATATTTTACATTCACAGCCCTCCCCGTTATCCCATATCAGAACAACATTGCCGGGATCCTGCCATATTGCTTTTCCCATTGTCCCGGCACTTGCACATACCGAAAAGCTCAACAAAGTGAGTATGATGAGAAATAAGCATAAAAATTTTTTCATAAAATCACCTACATTTCCGCATAGCTTTGCTGTCTTGCCAAAATATATTTGCTGACTGAAAGCTCGCTTTTATTTATATTATTTATAAACTGCCTGATATAATCAAGCAAAAATCCGTTGAATTTTACTTCGAGTACAACATTGAATTTATCTAAAACCGGATACATCACAAGATTTTCCGAGAATAAATCAAAATTTGTTTCTGTTGCCACAATGTTGTTATCAAAGGTAATTCTGATTTTATTTTCTTTTGCTATGTACGCCTTTCGATTGTACTGAACAATTGTTTTAGGACGATAGCATTTATATTGCATAAGCCCGTAGCACTCTCTCGCGAAATCTTCTTCATATTTCAAAAGCACGTCATATTTACCTCTTATTAAATCCTCAGCATCGGCTTTTGTCATACGGAGAGAGCGTTTCTTCTGATATACTCCCTGCTTTTGCTTCATTTCAAGCATTGCAAAGTCGTGTTTCGGATCATAAATCCTCAGACGTATTTTGCGTCTTGTTTCAACGCCGTTAAGCTTTTCAAAAAAATCATCATCATAGACAGTATCAAAATATAGCGACCTGATAGTATATCCGTCTATCCCGTTATGTTCGTCCTGTATCATAAGACCGTCAAGAAAATGTGATTTATTTCGAAATTCTTCCAGACTGATTAAAAATTTCTTTTCTTCTCGGGTTATAATATTCATAAATATCCTCCATTTAAAACAAAAAGCTGCAATAACAGAAAAACTTAAACATTTCTTATTATTGCAGCTGGACTGGCATAGTATAAACCTTAGCCTCTTTGCTTTGCGTCACCGGCTTTCGCCGATTTTGCCAAATATTCAGTTATTTACTATTTTAACACAGTTTTTCCTTTTTGTCAAGTATATTTAAACTTTTTCAAAAACCCAGAGTGTTTCATTTACAAAATCATTGTCATTCAGATTATAAACACTAAGAATTACGGTCTCGCCGTTTACTTTTTTATATTTAATATGAGGAGTTTGTTCTTCTATCAATTGGCGTTTTAATGCATCATAGTTCAGAAAACTCATCATTGCCCTGTGAAAATCAGGATCTACTGTGTCCTCAATATATTTTGCGAGAAGCTTTGAATAATGTTCTTCTTCCTCGTTATATCCTAAATATGTCGGCATTAAAATTCTGTGTGCTTTATCAGTTTCCAGCGAAACACGGTAAATACCGTTATAATGCTCTTTCAAAATTGAAATCATAGCATCAATTTCACGAATACCTGTTTTAGTATGAACATATCCTTTATCTTCCGTTTTTGAAAAACTTTGCTGCTCTTTACTTTGATAATACTGAGCTTTTGCCTCATACATCCGTATTTCGGCTTCCTTTACCATTTCCTCAGTGTTTGAATTTTGAGTTCTGTAAGACATACCGATAGCAATATGGTAATTCTTTGGTTTTAACTGTTCAATTAACATCTTTATGTTTTCCTTTACAGTTTCCTTCTCGGTATTCTGAATAAATACTAAAAATTCATCGCCGCCCATTCGGTAAATATTGTGCCCGAAGAACACTTCCTTTAATGTATTGGCAATATATAACAGCATTTCATCTCCTGCAGCATGACCATACTTATTATTGCGAAGATGAAGTTCATTAACATCAATAAAAATACACGAAAACTTTTCCGGTTTAATTTCGTCAAAGACCAAAAGGTCTTTTTTATATGCAACGCGGTTAGAAGCCCCTGTGAGTGAATCTGTCGTTGCCGCGATTTCTGTTTTGTTCAAATGATTTTTGTTGTAAATTGCAATGGAAAAGCAAACCGCAACCTCTTCTAAAAGCGTTCTGGTCGCCTTAGCTTTCCCGGGATTCACCACACCTAAAACAGTCATATGATTATTTTTGTTTGTTATCGCAGCAAAAGAAACCTCTTTAATGCTATGTTTTTTCAGAAAATCATAAAACTTAGTGTTTGTTTTTCTTAAATGCTCATTTGTGCTTATACACATAACCCCGACAGTTGATTTATTTACGTTATGAAGCTCGGCAGCATAATGAAACAGTTCCGATATAAAATACTTTCTTTCCTTACCTAAAAGAATACTGTTTTCAAACTCAGGCATAAAATAATTATAATCTTCGCCGTCTGTATCAAAAAATATTGCCGCCCTTGATTTTGCAAACAAACAAACCTGCTTTAGTGCCTGTGAGATATTATTTTGTTGCTGATTTATTTCCAAAAGAAGCTTTCTTATATTGGAAGCGCATACCGTCATGAAATTTCTGCGTTTCTCACTTGCCATAAGAAATAACGTGTATAAAAGCATTATGACAACCATAACCAAAAATGCAGTAAGCAAAACCCGGGATATGATTTGCGTTTTAGCAAACACCTGAGATTCATATCTTGCGAGGGTTATCATCCATCCGATATCTTCAAGCATTGAATAATGAACATACAAGTCCTCGCCCGTATATTTTGATACAAACGATGTAAAGCCCTTATCCTCTGCCATCATTTTTTCATAAGAGTAACCTTTGTTATATTCACGGTCTTCTAAAAAAGATATATTACCAAGTTTGCTATGTATAGTATCTATAACAAGATTTCCGCTTTCTTTGTCATAAACAAAAAGCTGGGCATCAAGCTCTTGTGCCATTTTGTTATATTTTCCGCCTATAACATCAAGCTTGATAACGCCGTACAAAATCCCCACAACATCATTGCCGCTTTTAATCGGAACAGCACTTCTTATAATTTCATAGTTATCTTTTGTAAGGTCTTTTACTCTACCGCTTATGTATTCTCCTTTTGCCTTTTCTTCCTCAAATGAAATTTGTCCGTCAAGATTTATTATACCTGCTTTTGTCACAAAGGTATTATCAGGATTTAATATTCCTATATTTTCAATCAATCCGATAGGCTCAAAAGAGTCAAACATGAGGTTATAGCTTTCGCCATCACTATAAAGTTTTGCCGCAAAACTTGCCATTGTTGCAAGGTTTTCCCTGTCAGATATAATCTGCAACTGCATATCGTCCTTAATCTGCCTTGTCTGCACATGAAGCTGCTCATACGCCTCATTTTCGGCTGTCTTGTAAAAATAACTAACCATAGTTAAAAACACCGTACACAGCAAAACGATAGTGATGATTATATGTAAAATATTTGTTTGTTTGTGTTTTTTTCTTTCGTATGTTAATGCCATTATCTATATCTTCCTTCTCATATTTTTTATATTTAATATTCAGAGTATAAGATATAACAATCCTTGTATATTATTTTATCATAAACCCACATAAAAATCAACACTCTTTACTATTTAAAATTATTTTCTCACATATGCACAAAAAAAATCGAAAACCTTGTTATGAAGTAATATATTGCTGTTGTTACAGTGTCGTTCTAAGCCTTGTCAAAGAACCATGCAGTAAAATAAAACTCAGCAGAATGAAATAGTTTTTTGCATAAAAAGACTGCCCGCTTTTTGCGGGCAGCTTTATGTTATATTATATTAGCTTTAAGTAACTATTTGAAGATTTTATCCTCCTACGATTTATATTTCATTATATCTCGCTACTTGAAGGTAATCTCCTCCTTATTTATTTGTACGTCATTTCTATTCGCAACGTACCTGCGATTTTATTTATAGTCGCCGGGCGACTTATTTCTATATTTATTCTGTAGCCACTGTTGTAAGCTACTTTACAAATTTCAAATATTAAATTTTAATCTTTTATCTTTAATCCAAGCGGGTACATTTTTCATCTGTATCCCCTCCGGTTAACTTTTTCCTGATCTATATAAATTTGCAACAATTTGTTGTTCAAGCTAAATTTTCGGGTGGTCTCACCTCTTCTTTTTTAAATTTTTTTCAGGCTTCTTTTGTTATACATTCTAACCGCCTCATTTATCTTGAATTTATATAAATTTTAAATTGTTACTTTTCCAATGGAATCTCCTCATTCATTTTTACTATTATTAAGAGAATTACTTTCTCAACGGTAACGCCTCCTGTCTCTCCCGATTCACCGCCTCGGCGGTGTCTTACTTCTTCTCTTTACACCTATATTTTATACCAAAAAAATCGTTTTTTCAAGTCTTGTTTTAGGCTATTTTCACCGATTATTTGAAAATATGATTTTCTTTTTTGTGTTTTTTAACTAATTCTTTAAATATCTTTTGTTTCTATATGCACATTTTTCACAAATTGTATACAATTATATCTTTTTTAAAAAAACGGTTGCAACTGTAATTAAAATATGATAAAATAAGTATACTGTACACAGAAGGGATGGTGCTAAATGAACAGAATAGATTTTTGTCTTGAAGAATACCGCAGATGGTGCGAAATGCTTGGAATAAAAAATTCAGCTGACATTAATCGTATGATTAATTCAGGAAAAGCTTCCGTTCTTATAAACTTAAGTGAAACCTTTCACGAGCAGAAAATTTCCGAAATTGCAAGAACCGTTTCAAATCATATTGATGAGAAAAAAATTATACTTATAAGCGGTCCGTCATCATCGGGTAAAACCTCGTTTTCGATGAAATTGCGACTTCACCTGCGTGTTCTGGGAATAAATTCTGTTACCATTTCTCTTGACAATTACTATATCAAACCCGAGCTGATGCCTTTGGGCGATGACGGCAAACCCGATTTTGAGGCTCTTGAATCCATAGATTACCGCAGGTTTAATGACGATATATATCAGCTCCTTGAAAAAGGCAGGGCGGAGGTTCCCGAATATGATTTCCTTACCGGCTCCGTCAGCAGCCGCCTTCTTACCCTTGCAAAGAATGAAATAATTATAACAGAAGGTATACACGGACTAAATGAAAAGCTGGCGGAAAACATTCCCGAAGATATGAAATACAGAATATACTGCACTCCCCTTTCGGATATAGCCGTAAATGACGGGAAAACAATAAAACCTTCAATGTGTCGGTTTATGAGACGAATGGTACGTGATTATTATTTCCGCCGTGCAGATTTCAG
>JAZOTK010000173.1:0-3906 GCA_045657605.1 Clostridia bacterium | reverse complement strand
CCTTCTCCTGTTATTTTGTCCACAAACTCAAATCCGTCGTTTTCAACGGCTTCTACTGTTACTCCCAAAGTTTCCGACAACTCTTCTACTGTTATATCGTCCAGAAAAACTTCTTCCCCGTCGCGGAGCATTGATGCGGTGATGTAAAGGATATCTCTCAATTCTTTCCCTTCCAGCGTTCTAATTATATCTTTCCCGCATATAAGTCCCGCTACGGTAATATTTTTGCCGAAAACCGTATTTTCAATTCTGTATACATTTATTTTTATATTCTTATATTTTTCTTCAATCCGCAGAGCCATATTCTTTATAAAATCATACGCCGCCACTCCCGTTGCTATACTGCATTGTCTCGCAGCTACCTTCTCGGGTGCGGTATCTATGGCAGCATCAAACTCGTCCTGCATTGATGCAAGAAGTCCTACACCGTTTTCTATCTGCGGAAAATCTTCATATTCATCATATCCAGGAATATCCTGCTCAGCTTTAAGATAAAACTCATCTGCGGCATATACAAACCGCGTTCCATATTTGTCCAAAAGCTTCTCCTGCCAGCCTTTTACCTGCATTATAACCTCTTTTGCCGTTTCTTTGTCAAAAGGCTGAAGTTCAAAAAGCCCGTCCCTGTGGTCGCTTATTCCTACGGGGACTACAGAAAGAGACCCTACCGACGGAAACATTTCGCTCAAATCACCGATAGTTTTATCAAGCTGCTTTTTATCGTTAATTCCTCTGCACAGCACTATCTGGCAGTTCATCACAATGCCTGCATCTGCCCAGCGTTTCATAATTTCAAGCACCTTGCCGGCAGATTTATTTTTCATCATAAACACCCGAAGCTCGGGGTCTGTCGTATGCACCGACACGTTCACAGGGCTTATCCGCATTTTTGCAACACTTTCTATTTCTTTTTCACTTAAATTCGTCAGCGTGACATAATTCCCCTGCAGAAACGAAAGTCTTGAATCATCATCCTTAAAATAAAGAGTTTTTCTCATACCCTTAGGAAGCTGGTCAATAAAACAGAAAATACACTTATTACAGCAAGCTCTCGCTTTTGACATAAGAGGAAATTCAAATTCAATTCCCAGATCCTCGTATTCGTCTTTTTCAATTTCTATTTCCTCTGTCGCGCCGTCCTTTTTTAATACTTCCAGAGTAAGCTCCGTATCTGCACAAAGATAACGGTATTCAAGAACATCATTTATTTCACAGCCGTTTATTTTTACCAGTCTGTCTCCGGCGCAAAGGCCCGCCTCAGCGGCAATGCTGCCCGGTTCACAGCCTGATATTACAGTATATTCATTCATGCTGATAACCCCAAATACTATAGTTTTTTCCAAAAAAATAAAGAGGGATTACTACCCCCCTTTAATCTCTTAGGCTTCCTGAGCAGTTGCTATAACTTCTCTGCCATTATAATATCCGCAAGCGTCACATATTCTGTGCGGCATTTTGTACTCATGACACTGAGGGCATTTTACCATACCCGGAACAGCCAGTTTCCAGTTCGCACGTCTCTTATCACGTCTTGCTTTTGATGTTTTTCTCTTTGGTACTGCCATACCTGAACACCTCCTTAATAGTCGATGACCCATTTTATAGTATATAGATTAAATCTGATTGAATCAGTCTTTAAACAACTCATCCAGAACGGACAGCCTCGGGTCCGTTACGCCGTCCTCACAGCCACAGTCTGTTTCGTTTCTGTCCGCACCGCATCGGGGGCATAATCCCTTGCAGTCGGGCTTGCAGAGATATTTCATCGGGGCGATAACCAGAAAATTATTGAGAGCCAGGTCTGCAACGTCAACCGTAGACCCTTCAATTACGATGATATCATCATCTTCTTCTGTTTCACCGCTGTTTGAAATATGTTCCTCAAACTCAAAATCAAACTCAGCTTTAACCGGTTTTGTGCATCTTGCGCACAGTGTTTCGGCACTTCCCGAAACAGTAGCGGTAAGAACAACAGCTCCGCTGATATTCTCAACCCTTCCTTTGATATGGAACGGGTTTTTAAAATTATACCACACTCCCGAAAACTCCATATCCTCGAAATTTACATCGCCTTCAAAATTCATAGAAGCACCGTTATTACTCAAAATACTTATTAATTCTAAAACCATAGCTTCCTCCGAATTTCCAAACATATAGACCTATTATACTATTTTTTTAGTGTTTTGTCAATAGGTTTACGCAATATTTTTTTATTTAGCCGAAAAATATTTCCTTTTTTATGCTGTTTTTAGTAGATTTTACGATTTAACAGTAGTTATGTGCTATGGTATACTTATAATACAAGAAATGATTTTTAAAGGATGTATTTCCCCTATGAAAACAAAAAAACTGATTCTCTGCGGACTTTTTGCCGCACTTACAGCCGTTTTTTCACAGCTTGCCATGCCTCTGCCTTTTTCTCCCGTATCTGTCAGCTTTGCTACACTTGCGGTATTTGTCAGCGGTGGCGTATTGGGTTTTAAATACGGCATTTTAAGTCAGCTGATTTATATTTTTCTCGGCATAGCAGGCGCTCCCGTATTTTCACATTTTTCAGGCGGCATAGGGCACCTTATAAGTGCCGGAGGCGGATATATAACCGGATATGTTTTGTGCGCAGGAGCTATCGGCATTTTAACTGATAAATTCTGCCAAAGTCGCTTTCACTATGCTTTAGCCTGTCTGACAGGACTCCTGTGTTGTTATATATCCGGAACTCTGCAGTTTATGATTATTACAGGAACTCCCACTCCTGCGGCTGCACTCTCCTGTGTTCTGCCTTTTATACCGGCAGATATTCTTAAAATATTTATTGCGGCACATATAATTTACCGTCTCAGGTAACATATGTTCTGCGGTTTCATATTATATAATATACGCTATTTGCGTATAATCATTTTCCGAAAGGATGTGAAACCGTGCCTTATGCAGAAAACACAAATATAAATAATCATTATCCATTCAGCCCGGTCCCGTTTCGTTATTCCTATAACGCTTTTGAGCCTTATATGAGCGGCGATACTGTGCAACATCATTACGATAATGTATATCTGGGTTATATAAACAATCTCAACAGACTTCTTGAGCCTTACCCCCAGTACCACGGGATAACTCTCGGCGACCTTATTATAAACGGAGAAAACCTACCGTCTTCTATACGGTTAGGAGTAGCCGATAACGCCGGTGGAGTGTATAACCACGAGGTTATTTTTGAAACTCTGCATCCCTACAACATCCCGCCTGAAGGCATTATCGCCGCCGAAATAGATGCCACCTTCGGCTCTTACGATAATATGATAGAAAGCGCAATAAACAACGCTTCTTCCGTTACCGGTTCGGGGCATATAATAGGAGCAAAACGAAACAACGGCGCTCTTGTGTTGATAACATCGGAAAACGAAGAAACATCGCTCCCCTATAACCTTTATCCTCTTTTTATGGTAGATTTATGGGAACACGCTCATGTAAAAGATTTTGTCAGCCGTGAGGATTACATACGCGCTATGTTTAATATTATAAACTGGGATGCTGTAAACTCCAGATACAGCGACCCCTTTGATTTCGAGCAGCCTCTGACTGCAAACAACTGAAAATCAAACTCCCGAAAGCGATAGGCTTTCGGGAGTCCACTTTTACTGCTGGCGATATGATGTCGCCCCTTATCTCTCAATTCCAACATATCCTGTTTCTTCAATGATATGTTGCCCTTCTTCTGATAATATCCAATCAAGAAGTTTATGTACATTTTCATTTGTTTCTTCTTCATATGTTACTGCATATATTGATGTTACTACGGGATAAGTTCCGTTTTTAATATTTTCCGCAGTCGGGGCAATCCCGTCAACAGAAATCATTTTAATATCAGGGTTTTTGATAATTCCCTCTACATAATATCTGAACGAAAAT
>JAZOTK010000172.1:0-3674 GCA_045657605.1 Clostridia bacterium | reverse complement strand
CGGTTAAAGTTTTATCTCCTGAGATTTCGATGTTAGTGTTTTTCGAGGTTACTATTAAAATTTGGATAGTCAAGATATAATAAAAATCCGAACCCTTCACCGATTGGTACAAGGTTCGGATTTCTACTGTTTGGTGCGGATGACAGGACTTGAACCTGCATGAAATTGCTCTCACATGGACCTGAACCATGCGCGTCTGCCAATTCCGCCACATCCGCATATTAAGTTTTTTTAAGTAGCTTTACTTAAATTCCGCCACAGCCCATATCGTGCTGTCAACTTTTATAGTATAGCATATATTTCGTTTTTTGTCAAGATGATTTTCAAAAAAAATTAAAAAAATCAATTTTTGGGAAATTTTTAAAAAGCTATTGACATTTCCGCGGGTAGGTGGTATAATCTTATTATAACTGGTGAGGCAGAAAAAAGTTAGAGTCGGTCTTTTCAGCGAGTGGATTATGGTGCGAGTTCCACAAAGATTCTCTGAGTAATATGGACTGCTGAGGGCAGTGTTAAATGCACTGACGTTTGGGCTTGCGTTATAAGCCGGGGGTATGATGGTACTCTGCTAAGGGCACGGGTTTCCGTGAATTCAAGGTGGCACCGCGGATATATTTGTTATGTTCGTCCTTGACAGATATCTTGTTCTGTCGGGGCGTTTTTTATTTGTTACCGGGCAGAATCTGCGGAGGCTTTTACTTATGTTTGTATTTGCAAAACGATGGTGAATAAATTAAATCTTACCTTTTAAAAAATTTATTTGACGGAGGAATTATTTATGGATTTTAATAATGTAAATTTCGACACATATTTTAAAAATTATCCCGATGAAAACGGATTTTTCGGGAAATACGGCGGAGTATATGTTTCTGATGAGCTGAAACGTGCTATGAAAGAAATTACTGAAGCTTATTTTACAATTTGCAAGTCAAGAAAATTTATAAACGAGCTTCGCAGAATCCGCAAAGAATTTCAGGGCAGACCTACACCGATTTCGCATCTTGCAAGACTGTCTGACAAAATCGGTACAGGTGTTCAGCTTTATGCAAAACGTGAGGATTTAAACCATACGGGCGCACATAAGCTTAACCATTGTATGGGTGAGGGACTTCTGGCTAAATATATGGGCAAGAAAAAAGTTATTGCTGAAACAGGTGCGGGTCAGCACGGTGTTGCTCTTGCTACTGCTGCTGCTTATTTCGGACTTGAATGTGATATATATATGGGTGCTGTTGATATTAAAAAACAGGCACCTAACGTAGCGAGAATGAAAATCCTCGGCGCAAATGTAATTGAGGTAACAGATGGTCTGCAGACCCTTAAAGAAGCTGTTGACGCTGCATTTGATGCATATTGCAAAGAATATAAAGATGCTATTTACTGTATAGGTTCGGTTTTAGGACCACACCCGTTCCCGATGATGGTACGTGATTTCCAGAGCGTAGTGGGTATTGAGGCAAGAGAACAGTTTGTCAGCATGACGGGCGAGCTTCCTGATGCGGTTGTAGCCTGTGTAGGCGGCGGTTCTAATGCGATGGGAATGTTCTCGGGATTTTTAAATGACCCTGTTGACATTTACGGAGTTGAGCCTCTGGGAAAAGGACCGACACTCGGTGACCATGCAGCAAGCCTTAAATACGGCAGCGAAGGAATAATGCACGGATTTAACAGTATTATGCTTAAAGATGAAAACGGCGAGCCTGCTCCCGTATATTCGGTAGCAAGCGGACTTGACTATCCGTCAAGCGGTCCGGAGCACGCGTTCCTGCACGATCTGGGCAGAGTAAAATATGACGTTGTATCAGATGACGAAACAATTGACGCTTTCTTTGAGCTGTCAAGAATGGAAGGTATCATACCTGCTATCGAAAGCTCTCATGCCGTAGCTTACGGAATGAAACTTGCAAAGACAATGGGCAAAGGCTCGATACTTATTAACCTTTCGGGCAGAGGCGATAAGGATATGGACTTTATAATTGAAAAATACGGAATCAGATAAAAAAGGGAGTGCTTTGGCACTCTCTTTTTTTAAAAAGTTTTATTGAATATGTAACTCACCGCCCTTTTTTATCATAAAATATACAGACGGGAAGCTTTATAAGTCGGAAAGGGTGATGTTATGAGTAAAAAAATAGCTGTTATTGGTGGTGACGTGCGGCAGGTGACGGTCGGACGGCTTCTTGCAGATGATGGGTTTGATGTAGTTATGTACGGGTTTGATGAAAAATATATGCAAAACGGACTGAGACCGGCTGACAGCTTGCAGGACGCCTGCAAAGATGCCGATTACATAATTCTCGGTATGCCTGCCTGCGGTGAGGGAGCGAAAATAAATACGCCCTGCAGCAGCAGAGAGCTATATATCAGCGACCTGACAGCGGCTATGGATAAAAACACCGTTATCATAGGAGGGCGGCTGACTGATGAGCTTACAGACGCCTGTAAATATGCAGGGGTTTTATATGCTGATTACCTGACCCGTGAGGAGCTGGCAGTCTGCAATGCGGTTCCCACCGCAGAAGGTGCGGTTGCTATCGCTATGAATGAACTGCCCTTTACTCTGTGCGGAAGCAAATGTCTGGTTGCCGGATACGGCAGAATAGGCAAGATACTGGCGAAAATGCTTGCCGGTATCGGAGCTGATGTGAGCTGTAGTGCCAGAAAACACTCTGATTTGGCGTGGATTCGGGCAAACGGATATACTCCCGTGGCAATGAAAGACTTAAAACCGCAGATTCACAAATTTCCGATTATTTTCAACACCATTCCGCATACGGTTTTTGACCGTGATATGCTGAAAAATATGCAGGGCGATGTGCTTATTATAGACCTTGCTTCAAAACCCGGAGGCGTAGATTTTTATGCCGCACAGGAGCTGGGAATCAAGGTCATATGGGCTCTTTCGCTTCCCGGAAAGGTTGCTCCCGTTACGGCGGGACACATTATTAAAGATACCGTAATCAACATCATAAATGAATTGTAAAGGAAGGATTTGAAATGAATCTGGAAGCTCTTACGGTAGGCTTTGCATTAACCGGCTCCTTTTGCACTCTTGAAAAGGTAATAAATGAAGCTGAGAGGCTAAAAGCCCTCGGTATAAATCTTGTACCGATTGTGAGCGAAATAGTATATAAAACCGATACACGTTTCGGCAGTGCTGATTATTTCTGCCGCCGTCTGCGTGAGATTACGGGGAATGAAATAATTCATACCATAAAAGACGCCGAGCCTATAGGACCAAAAAAGCTGTTTGATGCTTTGGTTGTAGCACCCTGTACGGGGAACACCCTTTCAAAGCTTGCCAACGGCATAACGGATTCCAGCGTTACTATGTCTGTTAAAGCACATATCAGAAACGGCAGACCTGTAATTATAGCCGTTTCCACAAATGATGCACTGGGGGCGGGAGCGCGTAATATCGGACAGCTGCTTAATGTAAAAAATATATATTTCGTACCCTACGGACAGGATGACCCGGTTAAAAAGCCTACATCAATGGTAGCGGATTTTACCAAAATAGCCGACACTTTGGCTATGGCACTGGAAGGAAAACAAATTCAGCCCATTATAACGGGCTGAATTATATATTCTTTATTTTTCGGGGTAGGGTTTCATATCTGCCCCGAAAAAAATTTAAAAAACTATTGACTTTTGCATTAAAAATTGGTATAATT
>JAZOTK010000171.1:0-4092 GCA_045657605.1 Clostridia bacterium | reverse complement strand
GGACATATTCTTTTGGGATACGGCAACGGAATTGTTCCTGACCCGAGATGTGTGGAAAAGCTTCTGGAGATAACGGATGAATCAGGAATACCAAAGGTTTTCCCTTGCTTTATGGAAGGGCTGAAAGAAAAAGAATTTCTGGCTGAAGGTATACTTCATTGTGTCGGCAGCGTGGATTATTCGGAAAATGCTGATGATTATTTCAAGCGTGAAGAATCGGTATATATGGTATATGACGCGGAATGTCTGAAACTTGCCGAGGATCGGCTTAAAAAGCTGTTTCTGGATAATTTTGAAAACCAAGCGGTAATAAGCGAGAGATTTTCAATAGCGGCGCTAAATGCGATGAGCAGACTTATGAGCGAGGACGGATTTGAAGAATATGTTTTTAATGTTGCAAGCGAGGCGAGGGGAGTAACGCTGTATAATATCCTGCAGTTTATGAAAAGAAAAAATCTGATAACAGAAGAAAGCTTCAAAGATAAAATGCTTCTTTTTCCCGAGTTTGATGGAGAAAACTTCATATTCTAAACGAAAAAGAGGGAGGAAATCTGCAGATTTCCTCCCTCTTTGTAATTGTTTTTATTCAATATAGTATTTTTGTTTATACTCACGGTACATATCAGAAAATTCTGTTTCATCACCGGATTTGAGCTGTTGCAGGTATTCGTGAGTTTCAAAGGAATCGTGAGCAATTTCAATAAAGCAAACGGCAATGTTTGAGCAATGGTCTGCCACTCTTTCGCAGTTTGTGAGAAGATCCGAAAGAATAAAGCCCAGTTCCATAGTGCAGTCACCCTGTTTCAGACGGGATATATGACCGGTTTTGATTTTTCTGTTAAGCCTGTCAATTACCTGTTCAAGAGGCTCTACGCGTTTTGCAATATCCAGATCGTCATTTGCAAGCGCTGATACAGCAAGACTCAGTATTTCGGATACAGCATCTATGATAAGAGAAATATCGTGTTTTGCCTTGTCGGAGAAAGTGATGTTCTTTTCGAATACTTCTCTTGCGGTTTCGGCAATGTTAAGAGCGTGGTCAGAAATACGTTCAATATCTCCGATACAATGCAGAAGCTCTGTCACAACCTTACTGTCTTTTGCAGACATCTGATGAGCCGCAATTTTTACCAGATATGTGCTGGTTTTATCTTCATATTTGTCGATAAGCTTTTCGAGGTTTTCGACCTTTTTAAACTGTTCGGGGTCGTATTCACTAAGCAGATGTGATGCCTTTTTGAATGCCTTCTGGGATATTTCTGCCATTTCACATACAAGTTCCTTACATTTTTCCACCGCAAATGAAGGCATTTCAAGAAAACGCTCATCAAGAGTGGCGAACGGATCGGTTTCTGTATCTTCATCTTCTTTTTTGCCTTTGATTGTTTTAATCGCAAGTTTTTCAAAGAATGAGCAGAAAGGTATCAGAATAATGGTTGAAAATACATTGAACAGCGTGTGTATTACGGCAATATTAAAAGCACCGGCACGCTGAGCCATAAATTCAAATCCTATTATAGAATTCAGTAAATAGAAAATTCCGCAAACTACAATAACACCTATCATTTTTATATAAAGACAGGTAAATGCAACCCTCTTTGATTCTGTGTTTCCGCTGATGGAAGAAATTATGGGTGTTATTGTTGTACCTATGTTTTGTCCCAGTATAACGGGGATAGCCGTTGAATAGGGGATAACACAGGAAAGAGCGAGCGCCTGAAGAACACCGACAGATGCCGAGGAGGACTGTATAATTGCGGTAAATATTGTACCTACCAAAATACCCATAACCGGATTGGAGAACATTGTCAGTATATTAGTGAAAGCAGTGTTATCCTTAAGCCCGGAAACGGAATCACTCATCATTTCCATACCAAACATCAAAACCGCAAAGCCTATAAGAATATTACCGGTATTTCTTTTTTTATCGGTTTTGGCAGTCATTGTCATAAGAAGACCGATAGCGGCAAGAATGGGAGTGAAGGAGTCGGGTTTAAAGAGCTTCAGAATTATAGCTGTTCCTTTAATATCGGCGGTACTGAGAAGCCATGCGGTTACGGTGGTACCGATATTTGCACCCATAATGATGCTGATAGTCTGCCCGAGTTTCATAATACCTGAGTTAACAAAACCTACGAGCATAACGGTCGTTGCCGATGATGACTGAATAATTGCTGTTACAATAAAACCTAAAAGAAACCCTTTCCATCTTGTTGATGTGAGTTTTGCAAGAATAGATTCAAGCTTACCGCCGGCAAGCTTTTTGAGACTGTCGCCCATAAGGTCCATACCATATAAAAACAGGGCAAGACCGCCAATCAAACTTAAAATTGTAAAAATATCCATTTTCTCCTCCTGTGTACGTTACAGATTATAGTATCTGTCAAATTCTGCCGGATGTGGTATTACGGCAAGTTTGCTGACCTCTTTACATTTTGAAACGTCAAATCCAATACTGTTTTTTATTTTATCGCTTCTTTGTAAGCAGGATAATAAACCACACTAATTATATCACACATTTTTCATATTGTCAATTCATTTCTTAAGATAATTTCCAATGAAAAAACAGTACTTTTAATGATTTATTCTTTTATTTATAAGCAAAACGGTGAATTTTATCTACAAAATAGGAAAACTTTTGTAAAACTATTGATTTTTTAGGGAGTTTGTGATATACTAAATAGTATATGAATATTTATAAAAATCGGATGTTGATGATATGAATGAGATAAATAATAAAGTACCACGTTTTGATGCGGGAGATATAGATGTAGCAGTAATAGGCGGCGGTCATGCAGGTTGTGAGGCGGCACTGGCGGCGGCAAGACTTGGTATGCGTACTGTTATGTTTGCGATAAACCTTGACAGCGTTGCCAATATGCCATGCAATCCCAATATAGGAGGAACGGCAAAAGGACATCTTGTCAGAGAAATAGATGCCCTGGGCGGCGAAATGGGTAAGGTGGCGGATGCTACCTTTATACAGTCGAGAATGCTTAACCGTGGTAAAGGACCGGCGGTACATTCTCTCCGCGCGCAGATTGACCGCAGACATTACAGCGAAGAAATGAAACACCGTCTTGAACTGCAGGATAATCTGGAAATCCGTCAGGCAGAGATTGTGGAAATACTTTTTAACGAAGATAATTCGGTAAAAGCGGTGGTAAGCCATACGGGCGGTGTCTATACCTGTCGTGCGGCGATTATTGCCACGGGTACTTATCTTAAAGGCAGAATTATAATAGGTGAGGTAGATTACAGCGGAGGACCGGACGGTATGTTCCCGTCAAACTGCCTTTCCGACTGTCTGCGTGAACACGGAATACGTCTTATGAGATTTAAAACAGGTACTCCGGCGAGGGTGAAACGTGCATCGGTCGATTTTACGAAAATGGAAGAACAAGTCGGTGATGAGGATATTGTTCCGTTTTCATTTGAAACAAACCCGGAAGGACTCGAAAACAGAGTTTCCTGCCATCTCACATATACAAATACAAATACACACGACATTATAAAAAATAACCTTCACCGTTCACCACTGTATGCGGGAATGATAGAAGGGGTAGGGCCCAGATACTGTCCGTCAATAGAGGATAAGGTAGTAAGATTTTCCGATAAGGACAGACATCAGATTTTTATCGAGCCTATGGGACTTACAACGGAAGAAATGTATGTACAGGGACTCAGCTCCAGCCTTCCCGAAGAAGTACAGATGCAGATAATGCACAGTATGGCAGGACTGGAAAATGTAGTTATGATGCGTGCGGCTTATGCCATTGAATATGACTGTGGCGATCCTACTCAGATGTTTGCAAGTCTTGAATATAAGAATTATCCCGGACTTTACGGTGCAGGGCAGTTCAACGGCACATCAGGATATGAGGAAGCGGCATCGCAGGGGCTTATTGCCGGAATAAACGCGGCAAGAAAAATAAACGGCACAGAGCCTCTTATTCTGGACAGAAGCCAGGCATATATCGGTACGCTGATTGACGATCTGGTTACAAAAGGAACAAACGAGCCTTACCGCATGATGACATCAAGAAGCGAATACCGTCTTATCTTAAGACAGGATAATGCAGATGAAAGACT
>JAZOTK010000170.1:0-2999 GCA_045657605.1 Clostridia bacterium | reverse complement strand
TGGGGACTTGTGGATGCCGAGGCAGAGTGGTCCAGAAAAGACGAAGAGTATGATTACAGACCCAACTGGCATACAGACGGCAACAAAATAAGAGAGGAATATTTTGACCTTATACGTTCATTTAATCCTGTTCGATTCAATCCCGATGAATGGGCAGAGCTTGCTGAAGAATGTGGATTTAAGTATCTTATTTTTACTACAAAGCATCACGACGGTTTTTGTATGTGGGATACCAAACAGACGGATTTTAAGATTACCGCAAAAAGCTGTCCCTTTTCGAAGCACGAAAAAGCGGATGTTACAAAGCATATTTTTGATGCCTTTAGAAAACGGGGCATGTCTATCGGCGCATATTTCTCAAAGCCTGACTGGCACTCGGAGGATTACTGGGAGAGCGATGTGTGCAAAAAAACCGGAACAACCAGAATGCCAACATATGATGTGAAGAAAAAGCCTGAAAAATGGAAGGCTTTTACAGAATATACTCACAAGCAATTTGAAGAGCTTGTAAAAGAATATGGAAAAATAGATATACTATGGCTGGATGGAGGTTGTGTGTGCAAAAAAGAGGGGCTTGATATAAAGCTTGAGGAAATTATTCCAGAACTGAGAGAAATCAATCCTGAGCTTATTGTGGTAGACAGAACAGTAGGTGGTGAGTATGAAAATTATATCACTCCTGAGATGACAATTCCGGAAAACGTTATATCTGTACCCTGGGAAAGCTGTCTTACACTAGGTCGGGATTTTAATTATATCTTTGATGATGATTATAAAACACCGGAGCAATTGACAGAGTTGCTTTTAGATATTGTTTGCAAGGGGGGAAACCTTGCCCTGAACGTTTCGCCACAGCCTGACGGAAGGATGCCGAGGAATGCGGTTAAGGCCTTAAAAGGTTTTGGCGAATGGCTTGAAAAATACGGCGAGGCTATTTATAAAACACGGCCTTGCTTCCCATATAAACAGGCTGATGTTTTTTATACTCAGACTGCCGAATTTATATATGCAGTAACCCGAAGAACAGATTTGAGGTTAATTGTATGTGAAAAACAAATATCAAGGGTTGACTATCTTAATTCGGGCTGTGATGTTAGTTTTGAAAAGACAGAAAAAGGAATTTATATAGATGAAATAAGTGCGACAGATGAAAAATTCCATATCTTTAAACTATATAAAAATAATGATTCGAAGGTGATAGCAAGATGAGAGAATTTACATATGAAAATAAGGATAGCAGAGAAATGTATGAAACCTATGAATGGGATAATACCTGGATTGAATATGCAAGTGGCTCTGAGGCGAAGCGTGTTCTGTATATAGGCGATTCGATTTCCTGCCAGATAAGGCAGTTTGCAACAAAGCTTACGAACGAGAGAATATTATTTGATGGTTATGGGAGCTCAAAGGGAATTGATAATCCATATCTTATTGATTCAATAAGGCTTTTTGCAGAGCAACAGGGCAGACGGGATGTAGTTCTTTTTAACAACGGTCTGCACGGCTGGCACCTTGACGATGAAAAAGAATATAAGGAATATTATGAATCTGCAGTGAAATTTCTTATTGATGAATTTAAAAATGTTCCCCTGATTCTCGTTTTAACTACACATGTTGGAAGTGCAGAAAGAGAAAAGAGAGTTATTGCACGCAACAATGTTGTGCGAAGAATTGCGGGAAAATACAATTTACAGGTAATAGATTTATATTCTGAAGCTTTGAAACAGCACGAACATTTAGATGAATACGGAGTTCATTTTGCAGAAGAAGGTAACATCAGCCTTGCAGGAAAAATTATAAATGATTTAGCGGATGTTTTATGATAAATTGGAAAGATATATTGATTACTACAACAACGAAAGAATTTCTATTAAACTAAAAGGAATGAGTCCGGTGCAATACCGAACTCATTCACAAGCAAGTTAATATTAAATTTTTGTCTAAACTTTGGGGTTCACTTCAGTTTTAACCGGCTTTTTGATATGTAAAAGATTATTTCTCAAATTTCAGATTTCCAAAAAATTCGGGTCTGTGGAAATCGGGTTTTTCTGTTTCGATTGCATTCCACATTCCATAATGCTTGTGGCCGGTTTCGCTTCCGCATTTCTGAAAGTTTCCGTGCATTATTTCGGTTGGCTCGCCCACATATTTTCTGATAAAGTCAAAGGGAATTTTAAATGAAATGCTCCAGCCGCCGTCAAATAATTCAGGTCTTATATCAAATGTGGATAATGGATCCTCGATACGCTTTCTGTCGTGGCGTGATGCACCAACCGAAAGGTTAAGTGTGCCCAATGCGTTAAACTCAAAATTAAGATATTTACCGTTTGTTTCGTTGGGGCAAAAGAAAAATTCCATACAACTGTCCAGACAAACAGGACTCATTCTTTCAATGTATTTTGCAACAACGGGTTGTTCGTTGGTTTCCATTTTCACAAAAACTGCCTCGTTGTTGTATAAAAGGCGGGCGGTGGTTTTAAATTCAGGGGTAAATTCCTTCCAGGGATTTATATTTACGTCTGCAACATTGGCAGCCTCCCAAGCCTCAGTGTTGATTTCCTCACCTGTTTTTTTGATAACATACTCTTGCATATTTTTATCCTCCTAATTTATTTTAAAAATTTAAAATTTTCATTACGGTATTCGCTTGGTGTATATCCGGTTTTTGCTTTAAAAATCTTTCCAAAATGATAAATGTCGCTGTATCCAAGCTGAAAGGCAACATCCTTTACCAAGTTTTTTTCGTTAAGCAACAGCTCTTTTGCCCGCTCTATCTTAAGCGCAATAATATATTCTTTGGGCGAGACACCAAATTTCTGGTAAAACAGCTTTTCGTAATATTTTGCACTGATTTTCGCCAGCTGTGGCAGCTTCATAATCCTGAAATCGTTTTCCAGATAGTGAGCGTGGAGATATGTAACCGAGTCTGAGATTTTTGCATATCCTTCTGAACACAAGTATGATTCCTTACGCTTGATTATAGCTTCGCATATTTTGAA
>JAZOTK010000169.1:0-26059 GCA_045657605.1 Clostridia bacterium | reverse complement strand
CCCGATATAACAAAAAGAATACGCGACAGAATGTTTTTTGTGGTTTTATCGTACATAAACCGGTCTGCAAGAGGTTTTAAAAATATCAGTCCGGCTACAATGCTCCAGAGATAATTACAGGAACCGTCAAGCCATAGATTTACCTGACCGAAAGCCGGCTCAAAACACCATATCGAACCGAAAATCCCCCAAAACAGCAGATTGTTGTGGGCGTCTTTTTCTTTACAGATGGAATAAATAAGTATAATCTGAAGTAAAAAAACGGCAGAATTTATAATTTTGAATATGGCTGGCGGCAGAAGGAGAAAAAGCTGAGCAAAAAAATGCGCGATTGCTCTGCCATTCATTATGTTTCCGTGAGCTTTTATTGAAGCAAACAGCTGAGAAAATTCTGTTATTCTCTCTTTTGTGGCGAAGCTGAAACAGTATGCAAAATCATCAGAATATTTCCCGGTAAGGAAATTGCATAACAGCATTAATGCAAACACCGAAAAACAAGATATATAAAACAGGCTCTTTGATTTATTCGGCTTCATTTTCATTCTCCTCATAAGTAATATACTCTTTGGTTATATATATGGGTCTGTGTTTTCCTTCTATATAAACATGTGCAATGTATTCTCCTATGATGCCGAGAGTGATAAGCTGCAACCCGCCCAAAAGAAGTATCAGCACGACAATGGTAGGATAACCGGGCACATCTATGCCGAAACAAAGTTTTTGAATAATAACGGCAATCATATAAATCAGTGCGCCAAGAGAACAGACACCACCTATAAATGCAGAAATTTTAAGGGGGAACGTGCTGAACGACAAAAATCCTCTTCCGGCATATTTTAAAAGCTTTGTGAAAGACCATGCGGTTTTGCCGGCATGACGTTTTTCGGCTTTATAAGGCATATAGTACGTATTGAAGCCTACCCACGAAAAAATGCCTTTTGAAAATCTGTAATATTCTTTCATTTCGAGAATCGCACTTCGCACATTTCTGCGGAAGGTGCGAAAATCGCTGGCGCCGGATTTTATGGGGGTTTCGCCGATGGTGTTCATAATTTTATAAAATGAATTTTTGAAAAAGCTTAAAAGTTTTCCTTCGTGGCGTGTCTCCTGATAAGCGGCAACGCAGTCGATATCGGCATTTGTGTCGAGAAGTCGTACCATTTCACGTACTATTTCGGGGCGTTGCTGCAGATCGGCATCAATTATTGAGGTATATTCACCTACAGCTCGGCGAAGACCTGCATATATAGCAGATTCTTTGCCGAAATTACGTGAAAAGTTTATAAGCTTAACTTTTGTTTTTTCGGTAGCATAAATGGATTTAAGACTGCTCCAGGTAGCATCACTACTGCCGTCATTTACAAAGATTATTTCAAAGTCTCCTTGCATATCGGCAAAGGCGATATCGCAGGCATCAAAGAATTTTCTGACATTTTCCTGCTCGTTGTAGCAGGGGACAATAAGTGAGAGTTTCACGGTCGTTCCTCCATTTTCGAGTTTTCTACCTTATATTATATACCTTTATGGAAAATATGTCAAGAAAAAACAGGAAAGGAAAATAAATATTGTATAAAAATTATATTGCATATTTAATTTCGGTGTGATATAATGATTTCGTTAAAGTGAATCTTTATGTAAATAATTAAAAAGGGAGTATTTATATGGAAATTTGTTACCTTACACTTAAGCAGATGCTTACGATGTTTTTTCTGATTCTTGTTGGTTTTATACTTCGTAAAAAAAGTGTATTACCAAAAGATGCCGATACTGTGCTGGCTAAGTTGGAGACCTGTGTGTTTATTCCGGCGGTGCTGATGTTTAATCAGATGACACAGTGTACGGTGGAGACTTTTAAAACCGACTACACTCTTATTATGTATGGCGGTATCATAATTACTGCGGCAATACTTATGGCGTATCCCCTGTCAAAGCTTTTTGTCAGAAAAATTAATACACCGGGAGATGCATATCTGAGAGACATTTATAAATATGCGCTTACCTTCGGAAATTTCGGACTTATGGGAAACTTTATAATTCTTGGTGTATGGGGAAGCGAGGTTTTCTATAAATATTCGCTGTTTACATTTTTCCCTGCAATTCTGTCCAGCAGCTGGGGATTATATGTTCTTGTGCCAAAGGATAAGAATGCGGGAATATTGGAAAATCTGAAAAAAGGATTTATAAACCCACCGGTAATAGGACTTGTTGCCGGAATGTTGATAGGATTGCTGGGAATAGGAAAGTACATACCGGATTTTGCTCTTAAAGCAATTGAAAATGCGGGAAGCTGTCAGGGACCTATAGCGATGCTTCTGGCAGGATTTGTAATAGGCGGGTTTGATTTTAAACAGCTTCTGACAAATAAAAAAGTGTATGCCGCAACGTTGCTCAGATTAATTATTATTCCGGCTATTTTGATGCTGATAATGAAGCTTCTGGGAATGAGTGATGAAACAATGACGCTTGCGCTGATAACCTTTGCCACACCGCTGGGGATGAATACAATTGTTTTCCCTGCGGCATACGGTGGAGATACAAAACCGGGTGCTGCTATGGCAATGATTTCTCACGTAGCGGCAGTAGCTACAATTCCTCTGATGTATCTTATATTTATAGTATTATTATAAGGAAAAAACCGACCGAAGGAAGACGGAACTTAAAATCCGGCTTATACGGTCGGTTTTTATATGAAGAAATGATAATGCCGGACTGAATCGCAGGGTGCAGACCGGTATTTTTTATTATATTGATATTTTTACAGGTTATAATATTTATGTATTTCATAATCCTTGACTTATAAAAAATATTGTAGTATAATTAAAGTAATGCATTAAAGAAAGGCTGAAATAATATGTATATAATAGCTGGTCTGGGAAATCCGGGCAATAAATATGAGGGAACACGGCATAATATAGGGTTTGAGATGATAGATTTTGTTGCAAGAACATATAATATCAATATAAATAAATTGGGATATAAAGGATTGTATGGACAGGGGTTTATTGAAGGAGAAAAAGTCATTCTTTTAAAACCTCAGACCTTTATGAATTTAAGCGGTCAGTCGGTGAAGGAGATATGTGATTTTTATAAAGTTCCTTCCGAAAAATTTATTGTTATCTATGATGATGTGAGCCTTCCGCTCGGCAAACTCCGGATTCGACCTAAGGGCAGTGCAGGAGGTCATAATGGCATAAAAAATATAATATATATGCTAAATACAGATGTTTTTCCGAGAATAAAAGTAGGGGTCGGTATGCCGGCTCATCCTGAAATGGATATGGCAGACCACGTTCTCGGACATTTTACAAAAGAAGATTTTGATACACTTCTGCCGGCGGCGAAAAGTATTGCGGACGCGTTGCCACTCATAATGAAGGAAGGGTGCGGAGCCGCTATGAATAAATTTAACGGTTAGGTGAGTTTATGGGAAATACTGAGCTTAATTTAATAAAAGAAGCGTATGCCGGCGGTATTTCTCCGATTTATATTACCGGTGTGACGGAATCTGCCAGGGCTGATGTTATCCGCTCTGTTGCGGAGAGCGGAAAGGCTTTTGTTGTTGTTGGCAGTATGTATGATGCCAAGGCATTAAAAGAGGATATGGAATTTTACTGCGGCGAAAATGTGGATATTTTGCCTTCGAAGGACTATATTTTCCATAATATTGAAACTGCGGCGACGCAGCTTGTAACAGAAAGACTCAGGATAATTGACGGTATATACGCGGGTACGGCAGGGATTGTAATAGCACCTGTGGATTCGGTGCTGGAATATACCTTGCCGAAAGAGATTTTTGAAAAATACCGCTATGACTTCCGCCCGGGAGAAAGAGTAGATTTAAAAAGTCTTGTAGGAAACCTTATTATAATGGGATATAAGAATAGCGAGACCGTTGAAGGCGTAGGACAGATGAGCCTTCGGGGAGGTATATTGGATATATTTCCACCCGCCTTTAAAAATCCGGTCAGGATAGAATTTTTTGATGATGAGGTAGATACCATAAGATTTTTTGATCCGGAAACACAGATTTCTCTTGAGCAGACAGATTTGTGCAGAGTAGGGTGTTGCCGGGAACTGATTTATGATGATGTAACGGAAATAATAAAAAAAATATCAGCCTGCCCGATGACGGAATGGACCGGGAGGGACGTAACGCTGTTTGAACAGCAGCATTATTTTCCGGCTACTGACAGATATATTCCGCTGATTTATGATAAAATCACAACGCCGCTTGATTATCTTAGCGGAGAATATACCTTGTTTATGGATTATCCGGCGCAGCTTCGGGACAGGAGCGAAGAAGTAGAAAAGGAGATATCTGCCGAGGTGATGCAGTTTGCCGAGAACGGCAGCCTGCCTCTTTTTGAAGGAGATTATGTCAAAAGCCTTGCCGATGCGGTGAGGGGACTGCGATGCAGAATAATAATGATGAGCAGCATTACTTCTGCTGCAGGGTTTATTACTCCTGAAGCGACTTTCGGAATAACATCAAAATCCCTTCAGTCCTACAGAGGAAGAATAGACCTTATAATAGAAGATATAAAATACTGGCAGAGCAAAGGATATGGAATAACAATTCTTGCCGGAGGAAAGACAAGAGCAGAGGCGTTTAAAATTACGCTGAGTGATAACGGAGTTACGGCAACGCTGAGAGACGGCAAAGAATATGCGGAAAACGGGGAGACTGTTATTCTTGCGGGCAGTCTGAATCACGGGTTTGAATATCCGCTTACAAAAACGGTAGTAATAGGGTGCAGGGAAGTCTTTGGGGCAAACCGTCACAGACGGGCAAAAAATGCTATGCCCGGAGTTAAAATCAAATCCTACTCTGATTTGTCTGAGGGAGATTATGTAGTACATCAGGTACACGGAATAGGACAGTATCTTGGTATGCACCGTATGGAAATAGACGGAATCAGCAGAGACTATCTTAAAATAAAGTATAAAGGCACAGATGTGCTGTATGTGCCGGCGACATCACTTGATACAGTAAATAAATATATCGGCAATGACGGTAGAGAAATAAAGCTCAGTAAAATGGGTGGGGCGGAATTTGCCAAAGTAAAAAACAAGGTACGGAAATCACTTGAGGATATTGCTGACAGACTTATAGCGCTTTATGCCGCAAGACGTGAGAAAAAAGGATTTGCTTTTTCACCGGATACCGACTGGCAGAAAAATTTTGAAGAAGCATTTCCTTATGAGGAAACAGAAGATCAGCTTATATGTATAAAAGAAATGAAAGAGGATATGGAAAGCGACCGCCCTATGGACAGACTTTTATGTGGTGATGTAGGATTCGGTAAAACGGAGGTAGCTCTGCGAGGAGCATTTAAGGCGGTGATGGACAGCAAACAGGTGGCGTATCTTGTTCCTACTACAATACTTGCACAACAACACTATAATACGTTCCGAAGCAGAATGGCGCAGTATCCCATGAATGTGGAAATGATGTCGAGATTCCGTACACCGAAACAGCTTAAAGAAATTGCAAGACGTGTTGAAACGGGTGAAATTGATGTGCTTATCGGTACTCACCGTATACTGCAGAAAGATGTAAAATTTAAAGACCTGGGACTTCTCATAATCGATGAGGAACAGAGATTCGGAGTGAAGCACAAAGAACTTATAAAGGAAATGAAAACCGATGTAGATGTGCTGACTCTTTCAGCTACGCCGATACCGAGAACGTTGCATATGTCGATGATAGGCGTAAGGGATATGAGCGTAATTTCACAGCCGCCAGAAGACCGCTATCCGGTACAGACATTTGTGCTGGAGCATGATAAGGCTGTTATCCGCGATGCAGTTTTAAAGGAACTTGGTAGAAACGGGCAGGTATATTATGTATATAATCGGGTAGAAGGAATTTATAAAAGAGCAAACGAGCTTCAGGAAATGGCACCTGAGGCAAAAATCGCAGTAGCTCACGGACAAATGAGTGAACGAGAGCTTGAAACTGTTATGATGGATACCTTAAACGGAGATGTAGATATTCTGGTATGCACAACCATTATTGAAACGGGGCTTGATATTCCTAATATTAATACAATAATAATTGAAAATGCCGATTGTATGGGGCTTTCCCAGCTTTATCAGCTGAGAGGACGTGTAGGGCGGTCAAACCGACTTGCGTATGCATATCTGACGTATAAAGGGAATAAGGCGCTCAGCGAAACGGCAATGAAAAGACTGACTTCCATAAAAGAATTTACTGAATTTGGGTCGGGATTTAAAATTGCGATGAGAGACCTTGAAATCAGAGGTGCCGGAAGTCTTCTGGGAGCGCAGCAACACGGAGAAATGGACGATGTAGGATATGATATGTATTGTAAACTGCTGGACGAGGCTGTTAAAAAAGTAAAAGGCGAGGTTTTGGTGCCGGAGCTTATTACAACGGTAGATATAAAAACGGACACCTTTATTCCGGACAGCTATATTGCTTCTCATAATATAAGACTTGAGATATATAAACGGATTGCGGCGGTCGAAACAGAGGAAGATAAGGAAAATACGATTGATGAACTTATTGACAGATTCGGACAGATGCCGCAAAGCGTTATAAATCTTATGGATATATCACTTATAAGAGTTATGGCATCTGCCTGCGGAATTACTGAGGTAACAGAAAGAAACGGAAGGGTTATGATGGTATTTGAAAACTCTCCGCAGGAGGAATGCATTAAAAAGATAATATCAGAATTCAGAGGGCAGTTATTGTATAATGCAGGAACAAAACCCAGACTGACATATATTGCATCCGGCAACAAACAGAAAATGCTGAGTGAGGTTAAAGCTGTGCTTGGCGGATATAAAAAAATTATACAGGAGAAGGAGATATAGAAATGGTATATGTATTTTTAGCTGAAGGATTTGAGGAAATTGAAGCGCTTTCGGTAGTGGATATACTCCGCAGAGCAGAAATAGAAGTTAAAACCGTATCGGTAAACGAAGGCAGAGAGGTAACAGGATCGCACGGCATTACCGTTCTGGCGGATATTACAAACCCGGAAGCAAAATGCGGTATAGCAGAAGCGGTAGTTCTGCCGGGAGGGATACCGGGAACGCCGAATCTTCAGAAGGATGATAAGGTAAAAGAAATAGTAATGGATTGCTATGAAAACGGTAAATATGTGTGTGCTATCTGTGCAGCCCCTTCTGTTCTGGGATATTATGGAATACTTAAAGGCAAAAAAGCAACGTGCTATCCTGGATTTGAAGAAAAACTGACAGGAGCCGAAGCGGTAGAAGATGCAGTTTGTATCTGCGATAATGTAATTACGTCAAGAGGTGCCGGAACGGCGGCGCAGTTTGCTTTCGCCATTGCCGGTATACTTAAAAATCCCGAAACAGCAGAAACATTAAGAAGAGGCATGATATATGCTTAAAAAGAAGCTGCGTGAGGAATATCTGAAAAAAAGAAACGAACTCGGACAGGAAAAAAAGAAGACGTTCGACAACAGAATATGCGAAAAAATCATATCTTCTGAGGAGTATAAAAAGGCTGAATGTATAGCGGCGTTTTATCCAATCGGAAGTGAACCTGATATAAAACCGATACTTGAGGATGCGATGAAAAATAAAACGTTGGTCTTGCCGGTGTGCGGCAGGGGAGGCCGTATGATTTTTCGTAAAACAGAGAGTTTTTCAAAGCTTGCACCGGGGGTTTATAATATTCCCGAACCGTCAGAGAAAGATCCGGAATGCGATTTGAAATCTATAGATTTTATGATTGTTCCGGGACTGGTTTTTGACAGAAGCGGATACAGAATAGGATACGGCGGGGGATATTATGACAGAATAATACCTCAGCTCCGGGATGACTGTATAACCTGCGGAGTGGGATATTCCTTTGAAATTACCGAATCTCTGCCGACAGAAGAATTTGACGTAAAAATAAAGAAGTTTGTGTGTGAGGAATAAATGAACAGAATAAAACCAAGTGCGAATTTTTATATTGTCGTAAGTCTTCTTGCGGGATATATAATAGGCTTTTTGAATTCGGTTTTTATATACGGGGCAGTCGGCTTAAGTGGAGTGACAGAATCGGTTGGAAATGTGATTGCTTCGGCGGCGACTGTAATAATTCCTGCAATAATATATTTCAGTATGGAAACTGACATACGGGAATTTAAAAAGCAGTATATAAAACCGATTAAAGGCGGGGAACTGGCAGACTGCGCCGGAATTATGCTGTGTGCCTGGTGCGGTGGACAGCTGATGAACACTGTAATTGCCGGCTATCTGAGCAGACTTGGGATAGAAACTATACAGCAACTGCCGGCAGGGACAGATGTTTTAACTGTTATAGGAGGATTTGTCTGTGTATGTATAGCGGCGCCAATATTTGAGGAATTGCTATATCGAGGACTGATTTGGGATAAGCTTGGAGGCGGCGCGGGGGCTGTTGTCTTTACATCGCTGGCATTTGCGGCGGCGCATGGCAGTATAACAGTATTTGCGATGCCTTTTATGCATGGGCTTGCCTGCGGATTTGTAATGATGAAATACCATAATATCAAATATCCTATAGTAATGCATTTCTGTGGTAATTTTGCCGCGTGGCTGATAAGTATGCCGTTTTTTGGGGAAGCGATTTTTATAGTCAATATAGTAGTTCTTGCTGTCGGAATTGTAACGCTTGCCCGTTACGTGGTGGCGGCTGTAAAGAATATAAACACGGTAAAAATGGCGATATGCGAAGGGGTTGCAATCTTTAAATCAGATATACTGTGGATTGTGATTGCCATAGATTTTATTTATAAAAACATTACATATCATATATGACTGAAAGGAGAAATGGGCATGTACAAACCAAAGCCTGCCGACACAACAGATGTAGTATTGCCGGCAGAAATAAATGAACTTTGCGAACTGCTGGCGAAAAACACACATGAGGTTTGGGCGGCGGAGCGAATAAAGCAGGGTTGGAAATACGGAGAAAAAAGAGATGATGAAAAGAAATATCATCCTTGCCTGATTGAATATGAAAAGCTTGCTGAATCCGAAAAGGAATATGACCGTAATACGGCGATGGAAACACTAAAGCTTATTATAAAGCTGGGATATAAGATTGAAAAAACAAAGTAAAAAAATAAAAGGCGGAACAAACCCTGACAGGGCATACTTCCGCCTTTTGTTTTTTGTTTTTACTTCTTAAGCTGACGTCTGCAGTTATGTACTTCGTCGAGTGCGATGCTTACGCTCTTGTCGAGTTTTTCCATAATAGCATCGGCGTACATGATTGCATTTCTCTGTAATTCAGCTTCCTGATTTCTTGCGTTTGTCATTATTTTTTCTGCTTCTGCCTTTGCCTGCGCAGTAATCTCGTGCTCATCAATAAGTGCAATAACACGTTCCTGTGCTTCTTTAAGAATCACATCGGCTTCTTTTCGTGCATCAGCCAAAAGTCTTTCTTTTTCGTCTTTTACCCAGCGAGCCTGTTTGAACTCATCGGGGAGTTTAAGGCGGATTTCTTCAATCATTCCGAGTAAGTTTTCTTTGTTAGATACACTGTATCCGAAAATATTCATACTCTGTTCAATTGTTTCTTCCATTTCCTCTATAATCTGCAATACTTCCATGCCCAAAACCTCCAATATCAGTTTTTAAATTTATCTATAACCAAGGGAATAACCTTTTCGGGAACAAGATTCGTCAGGTCTGCACCATATCCCGCAAGCTCACGCACAAGACTTGAGCTCAGATGAGAAAGGTCGGAAGACGTCATCATAAACAGTGTTTCGATTTCTCCATTTTGTTCATGATTTGCCAATGCCATCTGAAATTCGTATTCAAAATCGGAAATCATTCTGAGACCTTTGACAATAACACGGATGCCGTGTTCTTGCATATAGTGAACAAGAAGCTTGTCCGATGAAATGATTTCTACATTATCAATACCCTCGGTGGCAATTTTCAGCATTTCCATTCTTTCCTGAATTGTAAAAGCGCAGTTCTTGGATTTGTTGTAAAACACGCCGACAACTACCTTGTCAAAAATATTTGCAGCACGTTTTATAATATCCAGATGCCCTTTTGTTACGGGGTCAAAACTACCGGGATAGATTGCAACCTTCATCTCCTGCTAAGTTTCCTTTCGGTTAAAAAATATCATACTACTTTTATTATAAACTATTTTTTCAAAATAATCAATAGAAAATTTACATTTTTTTAAAGAAATTTAACAAAACTCGACCGTATTTGCGTTTATCGTATAATTTCAGCCCTGAAATTTCATCCGGCAGACTTTCATCGTGGTCACATTCGCAAATAATAATTCCGTCTTCGCTGAGAAGGTTTCTGTGAGATATGATCTCTGCTGCTTTTGTAATCAGCCCGTTATGATAAGGGGGATCCATAAAGATTATATCATATTTTTTTTTGCAGTTTTCAAGAAACTGAAAAACGTCCGTTACGTGCAGGGCGGATTTGTCTGAAAAATCTGTTTTTGTTAGATTTTCTTTTATGCAAGCTGCCGGTCGGGAAGATTTTTCCACAAAATCGGCAAACTCTGCACCACGGCTGAGAGCCTCTATTCCAAGCCCGCCGCTACCGGAAAACAAATCCAGTACAGTTGCTTTATATATATGCGGTGCAATTATATTAAAAAGAGATTCTTTAACCCTGTCGGTTGTGGGACGGGTGTCTGTTCCGTCGGCGGTTTTAAGAGATCTGCCCTTCGCCGAACCTGAAATAACTCTCATATATCCTCCAGAAAAGCGATGTAGCTAAAAGCAGATTGCAGCTCTCGGGTATACGCCGGAAGCTGTAATCTGAGCATTAATCAAATATCCTTCTTGCCGTTACATATCGTGATTTGTAGTAAGCTGTGCTGAGACTGCTTATTTTTACAACATCTCCGGGTACGGTGGAATGAATGAACGAATCGTTTCCTACGTAAATACCAACGTGCGAAATACCGCCGTAGGTGTCGAAAAATACTAAATCGCCGGGTTTTAATTCGCTTTTTGCAACGTAATGTCCTGCGTTTGCCTGTGAGCTTGACGTTCTCGGCAGGGTAACGCCGTATTGTTTAAACACGTAATACGTAAATCCGGAACAATCAAATCCGGAAGGGGAAGACCCTCCGCTTACATAGGGAGTACCTAAAAATTGTTTGCTGTATTCAACAATAGCAGTACCTTTTCTTGAAACTGTACTTCCGCTTCTTGAAGCCGGGGCGGAAGACCTGCTTGTAATGCTCGTGGGTACTGATATATAGCTGCTGTGAACATATCCGAATTTTTCGGCAATCTTTATCTGATACCAGTCGCCGTAGACGTCGAATATTGCGACGCCGTCACCTTTTGCGAGCTGACCCATAACACCAAAATTTGTACCTGCGCCGGTTCTGATGTTAAGAAGGGAGGCGGTTACTACTCCGTTTGCTATAATTTCGGGAACAACATAATCTCCGTGAACGTATGCAGATGCACCGTTATAGTATATTTCATAAAAATCTCCCGAACGTCCTATAATATCTAACTGCTGACCTGAGCCGGCCTGCCCGACGATGTTGCTGTATGTATTTGCTTCGCTTCTTATGTTAAGGGTTTCTGTATTTACGGTACCTACTGCTGCAGAGACTGAAAGCTGTAATCCTAAAAGAGCCGCTGCTAAAACCGTAACAGTCTTATCCTTATCCAATACATACACCTCCTTTTCTTTTTCTTGTGTATTCAAAATTAAGAGTTTTAACATAGTTACATAATTATATATAATATTATACCATAAAACTGCACAAATGTCAAATTTTCAGACACAAAAAAACAGGATACGTGAACTATGAACAAATTGTAAACACATCTCATACGGCTAAAATACAGGGAGAATGCGAGTTTTGTAATAATTTTGTAATAAATGCTTTATGCTTTTTGTGTTAAAAATTTTACGAAAAAGTAAGAATAAATAAATGTGTTGTTGTGTTTTAGCGAGTGAAAGCAAAAAACTGATGAGGTTTACTATTTATTTCATCGAACAAAGAAAAAATTAATAGAGTTGCACAATATTAATGTTTAAAATTGGTGAAAAACGACTAATTTTAAAAAAATAGTATATTTTACTTGAAATTGAATGATGTTTGTGATATAATTGTTTCTGCGGGAAAGAACAACGACCTTTGCCGTAAAAAACAAAAAGGAGAAATTTAGCATGAAAAAAGCAAACATTCTGATTATTGATGACAACAAAAAGTGGGCGGAGGCCTTGCGAAGCGAGCTTAATGCCCATGAGGATGTAGAGGTTGTGGCAATTGCTGAGGACGGTGAAATAGGGCTTGAACTTCTGCGACAACTCAGTGTGGATGTTGTCATCTGTGATGTTGTAATGCCTAAGGTTGACGGGTTTGCCGTTCTGGAGGGCATGTCAAAGATATCAAAGAAAAAACCGCTTGTGATTATGGTTTCGGCGTTCGGAAGCGATGCTATGATTTCGCGGGCGGCGGCTATGGGCGCATCTTTTTACCTTACCAAACCTGTTACGGGAGAAACTGTTTATGACAGGATAACCTTCTTTACGAAGAATGCGCCTGTAATATCGGAAACCGCAGCGGCAGAGGAGGAATACGACCTTGAAATTATTGTCAGCAATATGATTAAGGACATCGGCGTTCCGGCGCATATAAAGGGATATCAGTTTCTGAGAGATTCCATAATATGGGTCATAAAAGATATGGAACTGATAAATGCGGTAACAAAGGAGTTGTACCCGGGAATCGCCAAGAAGTATAAGACGACATCTTCAAGAGTGGAGCGAGCAATACGTCACGCAATTGAGGTTTCGTGGCAAAGAGGAGATATAGAGACCTTAAATGATTTATTCGGACATACGGTGCAGTTTACAAAGGACAAGCCTACTAACAGTGAATTCATAGCTATGATAGCGGATAGAATCAGACTTGATATGAAAAGAATTAAAAAGACGGGGAATATGTAAAACGTAACGGGGAATTTGTGCAAATTATTTCCAACACTTACTATGGCGAGTGGGTTAAAATATCAGCACTATACAAGGTTTTGGCTCCGGATTTAAGGTAAAATAAAATTTTTTGAAAAATTTATCGACAACGGCTGTATTCTATGATATAATATATACAAATATTATTACGGGACGGAGATAGTTATGAATATATTGTGTATAGGAGATATTGTAGGACGCAGCGGAACAGAAACGGTGACGAGCCAGCTTAAATATCTGAAACAGGATTATGATATTGATTTTGTCATAGCAAACGGTGAAAATGCTACTACGGGAAACGGTATCAACAGAGAACGGGCAGATATGCTTCTGGATTGCGGGGTAGATGTCATTACTCTCGGTAATCACGCTTTTTCAAAAGCAAAGCAGGTATCTGAGCTGTTTCGTGACGGGTACCCGGTTATAAGACCAATTAATATGCAGAAAGGAACACCGGGAGAGGGGTATATTATAAAAAACTGTGGTGGCAAGAAAATTGCGGTTATAAATGCCATGGGCAGGGTTTATATGCTTCCCGGTAATTGCCCTTTTACGGCTGTACGTGAATGCATAGATCAAATAGAGGCGGATATTATTTTTGTAGATTTTCACGCGGAAGCGACAAGCGAAAAAAAAGCTATGGGATATTATCTTGACGGAATGGTCACCTGTGTGTTCGGGACACATACTCATGTCCAAACAGCGGACGAACAGCTGCTGCCTAAAAAGACGGCGTATATAACTGATGTGGGAATGACGGGACCGTATACTTCGGTGCTGGGTATAAAAAAAGAATGCGCAGTACGAAAATTCCTTACAATGCAACACGAAAAGTATGAAACGGCAGAGGGAAACTGTCAGCTTGACGGTATTATCGTTACAATTGACGATAACAATATGCCGACAGGAATAAAAAGAATAAACATAAAATAATTGGCAAATTTTAACATATTTTGCAGAAGAATTATGTTGTTATTGCCCTAAAAGAAAAGAAGGGGAAATTTTGTGTTTGGGAGAATATTTATAGTAGGGGTAGCTGAATAATTTTATAAACGGAGGATTGGTGTAATGGATATACTTAAGGTTTCATCAAAATCGGTACCAAATTCTGTAGCCGGTGCATTGGCAGAGGTTATCCGCGCAAAGGAAACGGCTGAAATTCAGGCAATAGGTGCGGGAGCGATTAACCAGGCGGTTAAGTCAATAGCCATTGCAAGAGGGTTTCTGGCACCTTCGGGAATAGATTTAATTTGTATACCTGCCTTTACAGAATTGGATGTAGACGGAGAAAAAAGAACAGCTATAAAACTAATACTTGAAAGTCGGTAAAATTCATTATTTGTTAATAATTTTATCATAATTCTATCACAATTATATGCTAATATATAAATGTACGGTGATTTCCCCAACGCCGTATAGTTTTTTCATAGTTACTCCTATAGTATGAAGACGTCAAATACCGGAACGGATTTGACGTCTTCATGCATTTTATTTTTGGTTTTCATAAACATCAGAAATTATTTTGTAAATTTCGGGAAAATGTTTTTTCATATTTATCGGCCGGAGGTCGGTGTTTGTAAAGGGGTGAAGTGTTGTTCCCATATTACGCACCGTTGTTTCTCCTGCCTTTGTAAGTTCATATGCAAACTCTATTTTTGAAGGAGTCAGCAGGTTAATTTTAACTGCTATTTCTACTTCGTCCTCATAAAAGAAAGGGCTTTTATATTTGCAGTTTACCTCTATTACCGGAAGCATTACTCCTGATTTTTCCATATCGGAATAGGAAAGACCAAACGTGCGGATAAATTCTGTCCGGGCAGCTTCGTACCATATAGGGTATACGCTATGGTGAACAATTCCCATTTGGTCGGTTTCTGCGTATCTCACTATAAGTCTGGTGCTCATTTATTTTCACTTCTTTCTTTTTTTGATTCTGCCTGTGAAATCCCTGCCTTCAAGAGGCGATTGTCTTGAAAAAGGCGTAGTTTCGGCAGAAGGATATTTTTTGCTTTCATAGACCATAAACCATATTGCCCCTGCAGCAAGCACCAGCATACATATCTGAACATATATATTTACAATGCCTAGTTCTGCAGCAAATATAAAAGGAACAATTACGGCAATGGCAGCCGCTGTGGTATATATCAGAAATTTTTTGTCGGTTGTTTTTATGTATTCAAAAATCATTACAGAAATACTCATCATTACTACAAGCAGAGAAATTCCGCCGGCAGAAAGGAGAATATAGTCAAGGGGAGCTTTAGATTCAAAATTTGCTTTCGCCTGATTATATGCTTCAAGAGCTTCTGCTGTCATATCAGCAGGATTTGCACCTCCGCTGACAATAGTAATTGCCATCATTAATGAGAAGAACAGTACGGGACCTACAGTAGAGAGCATCCAGACAGTACCAAGTCCCAGACCAATGCCCAGACTGTCACGGAAATCAGAATCGGGGACAACTTTTTTTTGTATAAAGAATATAACAAAAACAGCGGCTATACCCATAAATATACCCCACAGAGACACAGCAATAGCAGGATTTGCAGCTGCCAGCCCGGTCTTGCTCAATGCTACAAGGAAAAACTGGGTTATAATGTATATCAGCATAAAACTAAGTATTCCCGATATAACGGGTTTGGTACTGAGTTTTTTTGAAATAGTCAGATATAAAATAATAATTATGGGTGTAAATACCGCAAAAGAAAATACGGCAGCAAGAAAATTAACCATTTGTTTTCACCTCAGGATTCAGTTTTTTCGTAAACCTGGTATTCGTCCCAGATTTTTTCGAGAGTTTCAAAGCTCTCGGTAAGCTGTTTCTTTTTTCTCATACTCAGAGCAATAAGCAGTGCATTGGCAAGGCTGAACGGAGCCGCAAAAGAATCCACGAAATATGCCATTTCACTTTTTGCAATAAGAGAATGAGTAGCAAATTTTGTAATAGGAGACGAAATGCTGTCGGTAATAGCAATAATTTTGCTTCCTCTCCCTGCCGCATATTCCGCCGCACTTACGGTTCGTTTGGAGTACCGTGGATAACTTATGGCAACTACAGCATCGTCTTCGCCGGTGTGAAGAAGTTGTTCGAAAATTTCACTGGCGCTGGTTGTGCTTATATGAGTCACATTATCAAACATCAGATTAAAATAAAAGCTTATGAATTTAGCAAGAGCCGCAGAGCTTCTTACGCCCAATACATATATTCTTTTTGCTTTAAGCAGTGTTTCGACAGCATCGCTGAACGCTTTTCTGTCAAGATTTTCTATAGTAGAACGAATATTTTCTATATCGGAATTCATAATGCTTTCCGCTATATCATCTCCGCCAATTATTCCCTGTGCAACGTCCATACGTTGCAGGCTTGTCAGTTTGTTTCGGATTATTGCCTGAAGATTCTGCTGAAAATCACCGTAGCCGTCATAACCCAGCTCCGCCGCAAACCTTACTACGGTAGATTCGCTTGTGCCGACAGCCTGTCCCAGCTTCTGAGCAGTCATATATGCAGCTTTATCATAATTTTCTTTCAAATATGCAGCAATTTTCTTCTGCCCTTTACTGAGAGTGGCATATCTGTTGTTTATGTCGTTTAAAACATCTCTCATTGCTGATTCCCTTCTCCCGTTGATTTTTGTGCAACAAAAAATATTTTTTCGCTGTTTCTGCGAGGAGCTTCAAAAGAAAGGTCGTCGTAAACAGCCAGAAGCTCAAATCCTGATTTTTTCAAAGCTTTTTTTATTTCCGAAACCTCAAATGCTTTTTCGTAATGATATTCGGTATGGCGGCGGATATTTCCGTTTTCCGTTATAAAAAACTCCAACTTGAACTCGCAGATTTTTTCTTCAGGGTCGTAGAAATTTTCCCAGGTATAAAAAACGTCCTCGTCTTCACCACAGAAAACATTGCCGGCAAGAACATTTTCCAGCTTATACCGGGTGTTTATATCAAATATAAAAATGCCGCCCGGATTAAGGAAATTTTCTACTTTGCTAAAGGTTTCAACAAGCTCAGCGGTATCTTCAAGATAGTTTATTCCGTCAAGAAGACAGATCGCCGCATCAACCGTACCGTATAAGTCGAGTTCCTGCATAGGTTGGTTGAGATACAGAATATTAAGATCGCCTGATTTATCGGCGGCGGCATCGAGCATTTCAGGGGAAATATCAACACCTATCATATCATACCCGTGCTCTGCCATTATGGTTGTCATCTCGCCTGTGCCGCAAGCAAGGTCGAGAACAAGAGACGGGGCTTTACCGAATTTTTCAAAAATTTCGGTAATATATAAAAACCTTTTCTCATATTCCACATCGCGGGTAAGCCTGTCATACACAGAAGCAAAGGATTTATAAGCCGCGGGAGCTTCAGTGAAAGTAATGCCGTTTTCCTGCATTACTGATTTAACTTTTGCAATTACAAAAGGACTTGCATCTGTTTCCCGTACAATCTCAGAATAAGGCCGACCTTCGGAAAGCATTTTCCCTGCCGAAAATCTTTGTGCTACAGCGGAAAGCTCGTTATCGGACAAAAGTGTTTCAAGAGTTTTTCGCAGTACTTCTTCGTCTGTTATATTATATATAAGGCTGACGAGCTCATCAATAAGCTCTGTCGTTTTATTATTCATTTTAATCCTCCAGTCTGCCGCACTGCGGCACAAATTGTAACGCGGGAAAGAAACGGTGCAGATTGCTGCTTAGAAGCGAGAGGTGCCGTACAAAGGTACTGCCCCGAGCAAGAAGCAGTGATATGTGCCGCTTATTTTCCGCGTTAGTTCTATCCGGTTTTTGTGAGTATAATTATAGTATATCATAGAATTGCAAAAAGTGCAATGATAATTTATAAACTTTTTAAAAACAATATTATAAAACTATTGCCAAAAAGGAATTATTGGTGTATAATATTAATATAAACAAATTATGAGAGGAATGATATTATGGATTTTATAGCATTGGTAAAAGAAAAAGCTTCAGCAGCAACTCTTTCGGCGGTTAAAACCTCGGGTGCTGTGATGGAAACGGTAAAATCAAACTTTGCAATTGCCGACAAGGAACAGGAAATAAAAAATGTGTTCCGTCAGCTGGGAAGTATTGTTTATGATGCTTATAAAGAAGGCGCAGAACCGGACGCTGAAAAGGTAGCAGACCAGTGTTTGTTGCTTGATAAATATTTTTCTGAAATTGATGAGATCAGGGAAAAGCTCAGCGAAATTAAGAATTTGAAAATTTGTCCCGATTGCGGAGAAAAGGTAAAAGCCGAGCATTGTTTTTGCCCGAAATGCGGGAAAAAGCTTGACGAAAAAGAAACAACTGAAGAATAAAAAACATATCCCGCAAGGCACATCTTTGCGGGATATGTTCTATTTTATTTCATATTTACCAAACGCGCTCAGACGGATTTTATCCGTAAGCTCCATTATAATAAGAGTGCCGTTTATTTCGGAAATGTTTTTGCCAAGAGCTGTGGAAAGCTCCTCGGCAGTTTTCGGCGATTCGGTAAGTGACGATAGTATTTCGGCTTCTGCCGGTGTTAAATTCATATCGGCAGGAATTTCTTTTTTCTGTGATGTGATGGGATGGGCAGAGGGGTATGCTCCGGAAAATTTTTCAATAATTTCGGCGGTGCTGCCGATACAGTCTGCGCCATCATCGACAAGTTCAAGAGGACCTTCCGAAAGCGGATTTGAGATTTCGGGAGAAAATGCAAAAATGCGGCGCCCCAGCTTTTTGGCAACGTGAGCTATTTTAAGGCTGTTGCTTCCGGATGGAGCTTCAACGACAACAACGCCGTCACAGAGGCCGCTTATAATGCGGTTACGTTCCTCGAAACTGCCCGGATAAACACCGCTATCCAGCGGATATTCGGAGATAACACTGCCGCGTGCCATAACTTCCTGCAAAAGAGATGAATTTTCTTTAGGATATACACGGTTTACGCCTGTAACAAGAACGGCAACAGCCTTCCCGCCGGCAGAGAGACAGCCTTCAAGAGCGGCAGTTTCAATTCCCGGAGACATGCCGCTGACTAAAGTGACTCCCGATAGTGCCAGCTCACGACCAAGCACATATGCCTTGTCTTCTCCGATATTACTGCAGTTTTTTGTACCTATTACAGAAATACACAGCTCATTTCCGGGAGAAAAATGTTTGCCTCGCAGGTAAAGAAACAGAGGAAAGTTTGGAATATCGCGCAAAGCGGAAGGATAATCGGCATCTTCCGGTGTGATGAACCTGGCATTATACTGCTCGGCAAACCACAGCTCTTTTTCGGCTCCGGATAAATCCTTGTCAGCAAGAATAGAAGCAAAATCAGATTTTACCCCCAGAGCAGTAAGTTCGTCAAAACTGCTATGATATATTTTCTCCGCACTGCCAAGCTTTTTATAAAGACTGCGAGCCGCCGCCTTTTTCCCGCCTGTAGCGAAAAAGAACCATAGCTGATATAATCTTTCTTTATCTTTAGCTGTTTCCAATATGATTAAGTCCTTCCTTTTTATGTATTATAACATAAATTATAACATATTTGTCAGCGGGCTGTCAATATTTTGCAGAATGTTTTGCCGGGATATATTTCCCGGATTTATTTATATCTCCCAAAAAAATCAGTTAAATACCCCCGTTTTTCTGCAAATATTTTTTTATTAACTCTTGACAAATCGCAACTTTTGTTATATAATTAGTAAGGTTATACAATAAAATCCTTGCACCGGTTACGGTGCCAAAGTCCATGAGGAGGTGAAAATAATGGCTGAAATCGTAAGAGCATACGAAACTATATTTGTAGTTGATACAACTATAGGAGAAGAAGCTATAAACGGTCTTGTTGAGAAATTCAAGTCATTAATCGAAAAAAACGCTCAGGTTGATAACGTTGACGTTTGGGGTAAGAGAAGACTCGCATATCCTATCGATTACAAGACAGAAGGCTTCTATGTGCTTATAAACTTTACTGCTAAACCTGATTTCCCGGCAGAGCTTGAGAGAGTTTACAAGATTACAGAGGGTATTCTCCGTTCAATCGTAATTCTCAAAGACTAAGGAGGCACATCATGTTAAACAAAGTTATTCTGATGGGTCGACTGACCCATGAACCGGAATCTAAGGCATTGCCTTCCGGAATGAGTGTTTGTACTTTTTCTCTCGCTGTTCAGCGTGATTTTGCAAGACAGGGTGAAGAAAGACAGACAGACTTCATTAACATCGTGACTTTCGCTCAGCGAGCAGATTTTGTAACAAGATATTTCCATAAAGGACAACTTGTTGCTGTTTGCGGCAGACTCCAGTCCAGAAGCTGGGAGGACCAGAACGGAAACAAACGTTACGCAACAGAGGTTGTTGCTGATGAGGTTCATTTTGCAGAACCTAAGCGTGATAACGCAGGCTCAGGTGATTCTTACGGATACGAGGGCTATGCGCCTCAGGGCGGTTATCAGCAGAGCAGCAATCCTGCCCCGCAGGGATTTTCTACGAATGTTGATGATGACGATTTACCGTTTTAACAATCAAATTTAGAAGGAGGTTTATAAAATGGCTGAAAGAGAAAAAATGGATAAGGTTCCTGCCCGTGCACCCAGACGTTCAAAGAAAAAAGTTTGTGCGTTCTGTGCGGACAAAGTTGAATCTATCGACTATAAAGACGTAGCTAAACTCAGAAAATATGTTTCTGAAAGAGGTAAAATTGTTCCCAGAAGAATTAATGGTAACTGCGCTAAACATCAGCGTCAGCTTACAACAGCAATAAAAAGAGCAAGAATCATTGCTTTATTGCCGTTCTCTTCTGACTAATAAATAGTTTTACAAAAATATTAATGCCCTTGCGGATTTCCCGCAAGGGCATTTTTGAATATTAATAAAATTTTATTGTATCTGTCTTGCCACTTCGCTCCATGCGGCTTTGAGCTGAACGTCCTGGTCCATTGTCAAATCGTCAAAGTTTGCATCTTTATATTCTTCGGGCATAGCAATCTCAATATCGGGAGTAATACCTGTGCCGTGAATGCACTCGCCGTTTGGCGTAAAGTATTTCGAGGTGGTAAGATAAAGAGCGGTTTTGCCTTTAGATGTTGTCATAAGCGGGAGAATTGTCTGGACAATACCTTTGCCGAAAGACTTTTCGCCGACAAGAGTTCCCGATTTGTAGTCGCGAACAGCACCGGCGAGGACTTCGGAAGCGCTGGCGCTTGAACCGTTTATAAGAACAGCGAAAGGAAGGTCGATAGACTTTCCGTTTGTGAAAAATTCTTCCTTTGTACCGTCGTGGTATTCAAAATATGTCAGTAATCCTTCCGGAAGGAAGGCACTTGCTATTTCAACAGTAGGCCGGAATAAACCGCCGCCGTTATTGCGCAGGTCAAGAACAATGCCTTTAATTTCGGTTTCATTTTTCAGTCTTGTCAGATGTTCTTTAAATTCTGTTGTTGTATTTTCATCAAAGCTTGTTATTCTTAAATATACAACACCGCCTGGCAGGATTTTTGATTTTACGGTTTTGAGAATTATTTTTTCGCGTATAAGTGTAATTTCTTCCTCGGCATTTGTTTCGGCGCGTTTTATTACAAGTCGGATTTCTTCGCCGACATTTTTGCTGCTGCCTCGCATCATATTTATAGCCGCCTGATAATTATCGCCACTTACGGCATTGCCGTTTACGCTGATAAACTTATCACCGGATTTGAGCCCCGCTTTATATGCAGGAGTGTCTTCGATGGGAGCAACGACAGTCAGCAGATTATCTTCTGTATCAATAGTAACGTGCACGCCTATACCGGTATATTCACCGCCCATATCAGCCATGAGAGCAGCATAGTCTTCCTCGTTGACAAACCAGCTGTAGCGGTCGCCAAGAGACTCCATCATTCCGTGAAGAGCGGCTTCGTACATGCGGTCGGTATTCACATCCTCGTAGTAAACTTCTTCTATCATTTTTCCTGCACGTTTTACCATATCGGCAGAATATTTTCCTTTAATACCTATACCGAGCTGTGACAGCATTGGGGAGTTATACACAGAGTATCCTCCTATAAAAAGGGCAGAGGTGGCTATAAAGGTTACAATAGCCGTAATTATAACAGATTTTTTATTATTCAAAGTTCATCGTCCTTATATTCAAAATTTATAAATCCGTAGGGTTATAAAATCCCCGCTATATGTAGTGTGGGATTTTCTGCACATAATAAGCGTAACGGTTTTAAGATGCACACCATACCCGCCTGTGGCTAAGTGGCATCAAAAAACCGTCCCCATAATTATTTCTGCAAGAGAATCCATTAATTTTCAGCTATAAAGCTGTTGATTTTTTCAACAAGCTCATCACAGTCAACGCCGTGAACCATACAAGCCTGTTCTATAGATTCGCCGCTTGCCGAAGGACAGCCGAGACAGTGCATGCCTATTTCAAGGAAGAACTGTGCCGTTTCGGGATTGATTCTTAAAACATCTAATATAATAGTATCTTTTGTTATCTGTGCCATAATTTTCATTTACCTTTCTGTCTGCAAATTTTCTCTGTTTGACCGCAGACGCTGTCAAAATATAATCATACATTAATATTATACAACATATTTATATAAAAATGCAATAGTTTTTTATAAAAATATTTTTTGAAAGGAAAAATTTATGCAATATGCTTATATAAACCGCCGAAAACCTGAAAAAAGTTTATTCAGGAATACGGAAATAAAAATGCAGTCCTGCGGTGGTAATACGCTTTATATTGTAAACAGCACAGCGAAAGAAGAAAAGCTTGCAAAAAAGCTTAAGGCTGCAGGAGCAGGCTGTTATCTGGGAGACTGTGAACTCCCCGGAATAGAAAAATATCGTCCGGAAAAATTTTATAAATATTTTGCCCCTCAGGTGGTCGGATTTATGATGAAAAACTCTCCGGCAAGCAGACTGGTTTTGTGTAGCGAAAATGATGAAGATATTATATATACGGTAAGCAGCCTTTCTCATCTTAATCTTAAATTTGCGGCGGCGGGAAACCACACCTTTGCGGCGGAAAAATTAAAGGAAACTACAGGAATACCGCTGATTTTTTCTTCAGACACAAAAGAAAGTATAGTTATCCGGTTTAGCGGACCGATGCCACCCGCTTCTGAAAACAGTATCTGTGTTGATTTTGAAAACAGCCGGTTTATATTTGCGGGGTTTGAGGGTAATATTGATTATGCATGTATGACGGCGGAATACAGAAATATTCCGAAAGAAACCCTCGGAAGAGAGCTTAGGATTATTAAAATTCTGTAATCCTGTTAGATAAAAAGCAGCAAAGCAAGATATTTAAGGAAAATTTCGACAATCTATTGACAAACTTCCTTTTTTTTGGTAACATATAATATGAGACAAAATATAGTAAAGGAATGATAATTTTGAAAAATACAGAAAAAACAATGGAAAAGATCGTTTCCTTATGTAAAGGACGAGGCTTTATATTCCCCGGCTCTGAGATATATGGCGGACTGGCAAACTCATGGGATTACGGTCCTCTCGGTGTTGAATTTAAAAACAATATCAAACGTGCATGGTGGAAAAAGTTTATTCAGGAGTCTCCGTATAACGTAGGTCTTGATGCTGCTATTCTTATGAATCCTCAGGTTTGGGTAGCATCAGGTCACGTAGGCGGATTTTCCGATCCTCTGTTGGATTGTAAGGAATGTAAGACCCGTCACCGTGCGGATAAGCTTATCGAAGATTATGCTGCTGCAAAAGGCGAGTCGATAAACGTGGGTGGCTGGAGCGATGAGCAGATGCTCAGCTTCATAAAAGATAATAACATAGTTTGTCCCGAATGTGGCAAGCTTAACTATACAGATATACGTAAGTTCAATCTGATGTTTAAAACCTTCCAGGGTGTAACTGAGGATTCAAAATCGGAGATATATCTCCGTCCCGAAACAGCACAGGGTATTTTCGTAAACTTCAAGAGCGTACAGCGTTCAAGCAGAAAAAAGGTGCCTTTCGGTATAGGACAGATTGGTAAATCTTTCAGAAATGAAATAACACCGGGTAACTTTATTTTCAGAACAAGAGAATTTGAACAGATGGAACTTGAATTCTTCTGTGCACCCGGAACAGACCTTGAATGGTTTGCATACTGGAAAGATTACTGCACAAACTGGCTGTATTCACTGGGAATCAAACCGGAAAACTTAAAGCTCCGTGACCACGACCCCGAAGAGCTGTCCCATTATTCAAATGCAACAACCGATATAGAGTTTATGTTCCCGTTTGGTTGGGGCGAGCTGTGGGGTATTGCTGACCGTACAGATTTCGATTTAAAACAGCACGCTCAGCATTCCGGTGAAAGTATGGAATATACCGATCCCTTCACAAACGAAAAGTACATTCCTTATGTAATTGAACCGTCACTCGGTGCAGACCGTGTAACTCTTGCGTTCCTGGTTGAAGCTTATGACGAAGAAGAAATTGCCGAGGGTGATGTTCGTACAGTTATGCATCTGCATCCTGCGCTTGCACCGTATAAAGCGGCTGTACTTCCTCTGTCCAAGAAGCTTTCTGAAAAAGCGACAGAAGTTTATGAAATGCTTGCAAAACACTTTATGGTTGAATATGATGAAGCAGGAAGCATAGGCAAGCGTTACAGAAGACAGGACGAAATAGGAACTCCCTTCTGTATTACTTATGACTTTGATTCTCTTGAAAATGGTACGGTAACAGTACGTGACAGAGATACAATGGAGCAGGAGCTTGTAAAAATAGACGATCTGGTAAGCTATATTTCCGAAAAACTTATGTTCTAAAGAAAAATCTGCAGATAAGAATACTGCATAAAATACCGCAAATATCCGCCGCAACAGCTGCCTTCAGCGTGTGGCGGATATTTGTTATTTTAGCTGCGGCAAAATATAGTGCAACTGTATAAAAAGTAGTTTCTGTGGATCCCATCATAACAGAGGCTATACGTCCGGCATAGCTGTCGGGTCCGCTTGTTTTTAATATATCATTTACAATCCCCAGTGACCCGCTGCCGGAGATGGGACGTAGAATTGCAAGCGGGACAATTTCCGCAGGCATACCGATAAAACCCAGGACAGGAGCGGTGGCAGTTGCCAGCATCTCTATTGCACCGGATGCACGCAGCATATTTATTGCAACGGTTATACCAAGTATATTAGGAAAAATTTCAACGATAATTTTCATACCGTCTTTTGCACCGTCAAGAAAAGGAGTAAAAATATCTTTTGTCTTAAGCAGACCGCAGGTTATAATTATGAGTATTACAAGAGGAATTATATATCCTGTCATTTGAACCTCCTTGCCGCAAAAATTCCTGTTATAAGAGCAATAACGGAAACTATCCAAACGGGAATTATAATTTCCGAAGGTGCGGCGGAACCGGCGGCTGATCGCATAGCAATGACTGTTGTGGGGATAAGCTGAATTGATGCAGTGTTGAATATGAGAAACATAATCATATCGTCCGAAGCGGTTGTTTTTTCGTCGCGACCCATTTCCTCCATTGCTTTGAGACCAAAAGGGGTTGCAGCGTTGCCGAGACCCAGTATGTTTGCGGTAATATTAAGAAGCATATTTTTGCCGGCAACGCTGTCGGGAGAGGTATTGGGGAAAAATCTTTTAAACAGTGGCCGCAGAAGCTTTGCGGTTTTGCTGACAAGCCCGCTTTTTTCCGCAATATTCATAAGTCCGTTCCAGAAAGCCATAATGCCTATAAGAGAAATACACATCTGTACTGCATCAGCAGCCCCCGAAGAAGCGGCGGAGGCGACAAGCTCGGCTCTGCCGTTTATAAAAGAAAGAATAACTGAAAACAAAATCATTCCTGCCCATATATAACCGAACATATTTATTCACCTGCCGAAAGATAATAATTTTCTTTATTAAAATATGCGGCAACTATTGCAATAAGTACGGATTTGTGATAAAATTATAGTATAACTTATTTTGGAGGACAATATGAAAGAGGTTGAGATTTTTACCGATGGTGCCTGCAGCGGGAATCCGGGCAGAGGCGGATACGGTGTTATACTTAAATATAACGGTATAGAAAAAGAAATTTCCGAAGGATTTGAGATTACTACAAATAACCGTATGGAACTTATGGCGGTTATAGTCGGCCTTAATATGTT